>WFQS01000564.1 GCA_015486915.1 Desulfobacteraceae bacterium | reverse complement strand
TGTTTTCATAAATTATATTAAAATCTCCCTTTGTCAGCTGATCTGTATACTTGATTAAAGAAGATATGGGTTTTGTTATGTGGTAGGCAAGGCGGTTACTGAGAATGAAAAATATAATTGTGACAACGGATACAAAACTTAAAAATACAAGCCGCAGGTTGGCAATGAGCGCATCAATGTGGTGCTTGTCAAGACCTATCTGAACGGAACCTATTGTGTAGATTCCCTCTTTAACCGGTACCCACATGTGAAATACCGGGTGTTTTGTGATTTTTATAAGTTTTACCTCTTCGTGAAGATTATTCTGCTGCTGTACAATGGATTTTAATTTTTCAGGAAAAAAAACCGTAAATGAGTGGGCAAGAATTTTGCCATGGTTATCGGTTATAATCAGGTATTTTACAACATCTTTTTTTTTGCCTAATCTTGCATCATAGGCAAGGGAGGTTAATTCAGCCCTGTTTTTTGTGAGAATAAACGTTCTGGCATTTTCCGCTATGGTCTGGGCAATACCGGTTCCCCTTTTCTGAAGTTCCGATGTAAGCCCCGAGATGAGAATAGCCCTTGTAAAAAGGGCAATAATTATACTGACAAGGAGGATAAATCCAAGGCAGGAAAGAAATATTTTGTTTTTAAGGCTGAGTCGGTTAAATAAATTCATTTTATCAGAACAAGCTCACCGTTTTTGATTTTTGTATAGTATACCTTGTCAAGTCCCTGGTGATCATTTTTGCCAAAGGAGATGGGATTTGAAATTCCAATGTCAAAATTGTTAATGGATTCAATGGCAGCGATAAATTTTTCCCTTGTGATGTCAGGGCCTGCCCTTTTAAGGCCTTCCACAAGTATAATTGCGTCAATAAATCCTTCAAGGCCCACAAAACTCGGTTTGGAATTTGGATAATATTTTAAAAGAAGTTTTATATAGTTTTTAACCCCGGGCAGAGCATGGTCCGGGTCTTTAACCGTGGGAGGCGGAACAACCTGGGTGACGATGACATTTTCTCCGGTTTTTCCAAGCCTTCTTGCAAGTTCCTTTGATCCCACAAAGGACACATTGTGGAAAAGCGGAGAAAAATGCCTTTTATCGGCAAGTTTGATAAATTTTGCACAGGCATCATAGGTGCCGATCATGATCACGGCCTGTGCATTTGATGCGATAATATGGTCAAGCCCCTTTTCCACGTCAAGGGTCCCCCTGATATATGTTCCCTTTGCCACGGGTATAAGATTGTATTGCTGCAGGGCAATTTCAGTTCCCCTCAGACCGTCAAAACCATATTCATCGTATTGATAAAAAACAGCGACTTTTGTAAACTTTTTCTTTTTAACTATCATATCAACGGCAGCCTTTGTTTCCTGGTAATAGGATGCGCGGATATTGATAAGATAACGGTTTACAGGGTGCCTTAAACGGCTTGCCCCTGTAAACATACCCACAAGGGGAATTTTTGCTTCATTTACAAGGGGAATGATTCGAACGGTGGTGGGTGTTCCAACATAGCAGAACAGGAGGAAAACTCTGTCTTCAAGTATAAGCTGCTGGGTATTGTACAGGCATCTTGCGGGATCATACCCGTCATCCTTTGCAATGATTCTTATTTTCCTGTTATTTACCCCGCCGGTTTCATTGATGTGTTTAATATACGAAAGTGCTCCCTGGAGGGTCTGGGTGCCGAGATATCCTGCATGACCTCCAAGGGCAAGGGAGGAACCGATGAGGATTTCATTCTTTGAAATTCCCGTCCTGTTTTCAGGTGGATTAAAATTGTTTTCAGATGATTTGCAGGAAACAATAAAAGAACATAAAAATAAAAAAAGACACAGTTTTTGTATTTTTGCAAGCATATAATCCCCTGATATTCATTGGGATAAAGTTTTTTGGCACTATCTGGACAGGGTTTAAGGGATTAAACAATTGAAATTATGGGATAAAATGGCGGAAGTGCATGGGAATCGAACCCACCCGGGACGGTTCTAACGCCCCACATCGGATTTGAAGTCCGAGGGCCCCACCAGTGAGCCGCGCACTTCCACATTAAAACAACGAATCCTAAATATACCTGAAGACCTTTGTTTGTCAAGCCTTTTTCCGATTGCTTTTTGTTAAAGAGCAAAGGTGAAAATAAGAGCATCCAGCCCGGTCTCAAGGCCGTTATGTGAATTTGTCATGTTCTGTTTAAATCCAGGATTTTGCCGTCAAGATAATTTTTTGTCTCGTATCTTGAAATCTCCATGAGTTTTTTTGTGATTCCGGACATCCGTTCCAGTTGTATTCGAATTTTATTGATCCTCTCAACATTTGCGCAAGTTTCGGGTATATCCATTAACATGAGATCAAAATAGCCCTGAATGCTCATCAGCGGCTGATTCATTTCATGGCAAACAGCTCCTGACAGCTCGACAATTCCCTGTAAGCGGTCCTTTTCCCTGGTTATTTCTTCGGATTTTATTCTTGAACTTATATCGGTTAATACGGAAATTATTCTATCTAAAAAAAATGTGGATCTGAATTCTATGTGTTTTACCTCGCCATTTTTACATCTTATTTCAAATTCACGATTTTTGCCCTGGCCTGTTTGTCCGGAATCATTCGTCCATTTTCCGGTAACCTTTTCCCTGTAATTTTTATCCGGATAAGCTTTTTCAAACCAGTCTTTTTTGGTGGGAATATCCTGGAGCGTATATCCTGTAATTTTAGTAAAATACGAATTTATATAGAGGTATCTGCCCTTTTGATCAATCAGGGTAACGCCGTGGGGTATGCTTTCAAGAATTGTTGAAAGAGTTTCCTTTTCTTTCAGTACAAGACTTTCAATTTGCCTGCGGACTGTGATATCACGCCAGATGGTGTGAATTACCCAGTTCTTCTCCTCGCTGGAAATTGTTGTTAAAAGTACCTCCACTGGAAAAACTTCACCGTTTGCCCTCATGTGATCCCATTCAAATCTGTGGCTGCCATTTTTAAGTGCAATTTCCATCATGTTTTTTGCTTTTGTAAAAGAGTCTTTTCCATCTGCCTGATAATCCGGAGACAGCTCAGAAGGGTGGGTCTGAATGACTTCATTTTTGCTTTTATATCCCAGCATTTCAACCGTTGCCTTGTTGCAGTCCACGAATTTTCCGTTTTTGATTATTAAAATGGCATCTTTTGATTTTTCAAACAGGATTCGA
>WFQS01000563.1 GCA_015486915.1 Desulfobacteraceae bacterium | reverse complement strand
GTATCGGATACCGTGGATCACACGGCATTGAAAGTACGGAGCAGCACTATATCCCCTTTGAATGGCTTGGAGCAAAAAATGTGGCAAAACAGGTAAGGCCTGTTATGGGAAGCCACATTTTTTTTGACAGGGAGATGCTTTTGAAACTCAATCCGGATTTCATCTTTATTGATGGTGGTGGACTAAAGCTTATAACGGATGATTTTTGCAAAAAACCGGAATTTTATAATGCCTTAAAAGCGTTTTTAAACAAACGCGTTTATACATTGCTGCCGTTCAACTGGTATGCCACCAACATAGGCACAGCGCTGTCCGATGCCTATGCCATTGGCAGGGTGCTTTATCCAAAAAGGTTTAAAGATATTGATCCTGCCAGTAAGGCAGATGAGATATACAATTTTTTTGTTGGTAAACCGGTTTTTGCAAAAATGGTAAAAACATATGGGGAAATGGGGCAGACTCCTTTCTTCCTAAAATCAAAAACTCAAAAATAGTAAAAAATGGTTGAAAATTAAAAAAGGAGGCGGGCACTAAAAAAAATATATTTATAAAAAAACAACACCGATTAAAAAATTGGGGAAGGCAGCCCTTCGCCGGCCAGGGTTTACAGGCTGCCTTCAAAGGATGAAGATCCCCCTGCAAAGAGGAATGCTGCATCAATGATTTTTATAACACCGCATCATTTTCCCGTCAACCTTGTGGTATCTTCCTTAACCGATTATCAGATAATTTATTACACAACAGGAAAAATGATGAAGCGTTTAAATTTTATTTGTATTTTATTGGGAATCACAATGGTTGTTTCTATACCACAGATGCTCATTGCAGAAGAAAATAAGAAAATAACAACTCTTCCCATGATCAGAGTTGTAGGAGAACAAACAGAAGAGTTGATGAACAAAGAATTAATGGAAAAGGAGTTCACAACAAATTCAATAAGTCCTGATGCAAAAATAGAGGCCGGAGAAACCAATGATATTACCGACCTTTTAAAGGAATCCCAGTCCATTCTAATTGAAAACTCATCTTATGGAAAAAAGGTTTTTCTGAGGGGCATGGAAGACCAGAACATGAGAATCCTTATAAACGGCATGCCTGTGGGACAGATGGGAAAATATTATGCGCGCTCTTTTGAATGGGAAACAATACCTGCAGATGCAATAGAAAAAATTGAGGTAACAAAAGGAACGGGTTCTGCCGAATATGGTAACACTCTCGCAGGAACCATAAACATCATAACAAAAAAAGGAGGCAAAAAACTTAAAACACAATTTAAAACCTCATACGGCAGGTTTGAGGACAGAAAATATAGCATTACAAATTCCGGTTCATACAGACAATTTGACTGGTTTGCAGGAGGCTCATATCACAAAAAAAATGAATACCTTGAAAACAACGATATTGAAGATTCAAACGGATTTTTAAATGTCGGCGTGGACCTTGGGAATTTGGGTAAAATAAAATTTTCAGGGTATAAATATCACAAAAACGAGGGTTATGTGCTGGACGATCAAGTGGCATGGAATGTATGGAGTGAGGCAAGAAACTATGCACCGGGCAGCAGTTTTACACTTGATAACACAGGAGGAGAGATTGTCTATCTCTCGGAATTGATTGATCTTGGCGTGTCCTACGGCAATCAGAAACGAAACAGCAACCCGGAAAAAAACACCTGGAACAACGGCGATACCAGCGACTATAAATCGGATTTTAACACCCCTGCTGTAAAATTAAAAGTTCATCATTCTTTCGGGTCACACGCCTTAAGTTTTGGAGGAGAATATACCTACGGAGATGCTGGCGCTGACTGGGAATATTATAATCAGGGAAAAGAGCATATTGATTTTAACCAGAACTTAAGCGGGGCATTTATTGAAGACTCATGGAATGTTTTTCCAAAAATTAATTTTACTTATGGCATCCGCTACGATGAATTCAGAAATAAAATAAAAAATTCCGATCCGGTATTTGAAGACAAAATAAGTGATCATCAGTGGTCTCCCCGCTATACACTCACATACAAACCCGCAGATGATCTGTCCGTTTATTTTACCGGCGGAAGGATCTTCAAGGCTCCAACCATGGCAGATCAGTATCGCTGGTACAGCAATTATAATTTTATATCTTTTTCAGGCAGAGCTGTTTTAAGGGCGTATTACGGGATTAATCAGCCCCCGGGCGCTCCGGCAGCCATTATTCCCGATCAATACAAAAATGCATGGCAAAGCCTTATCGGAGAATTAAAACCCGTTAAGGGCTGGGATTATGAAATCGGGGTTCAACAGACAACGAACAAATTTACATACCATGCAAATCTTTTTTATCAGGATATTGATAACTACATAGAAACTTTTCCCGTTTCCTATCCTCCCACGTACAATGTAGACAGCATGTATATAAGGGGTATTGAACTGTCCGGCAAATATGTATTTTCAGATAGATTCGAGGTGGAAGGAAATTATACCTATGAAGAAACTGAAAAGCATGGAGACAAACTCATTGAAAAATTGTACAGCAATGAAAAAGATCTGGCCAATACTCCAAAGCACCTTTTTAATTTAACATTCAGAGCAAAACCGTTTAAGGGTTTCACTGCAGAGTGGCAGTCAAGATATACCGGAAAAAGATTTGCCGGCGGAGCTCCTGCAGTCCCTCCCCAGATGACAGCAGTCAAAACTGAATATCAACCTATGACCTATCTTGGCGGTTACACGGTTCATAATCTCAGATTAAGCTATAAAACCGGCTTTATCCATGGAGTTGACACAAAATTTTTGTTTGCCATTGAAAATATTTCAAATGTCAAAGTATGGGAACGTTTAGATTATCCAAATCCGGGAACCGTTGTTTACGGCGGTGTTCAGTTTGAATTTTAAAAATACATTTTTGGATTTACCCGGATTGCCTCAAAGAATTAAAAATTCTGATAAAAAACGGCTATGAAACAGGAGAAAAAGCATTGTACCTGAAAAAAGCGGCATTTTTCGATCACCAGGTAAATGAATCATGGGCAGCCAATGAATATGGTGAACAGGAAGAAAAAAGCCTGAAAATGCTATTTAGCGAAGCAGGCTCCTTGGAAAAAATGAAAATACTTGAACCCGGATGCGGGACAGGCAGACTCACCCGGATTCTTGCGGACAGAGCAGGGCCTGACGGGCTTGTAGTTGCTATGGATATCAGTTTTAAAATGGTTTCTGCTGCCCGTAAAAAGCTTGCAGGACGGAAAAACGTACAAATTTATCTTGCAGCTGTTGAAGATTTAAAATTTATGGATAACAGTTTTGATATGATTATCTGTCATCAGGTTTTTCCTCATTTTGAAAACAAAAAAAAAGTTCTTTTGCTGATGCAGAAGATGCTTAAAAAAGGGGGAAAATTGATTATTCATCATTTCATCAGCCTTGAACAGATTAATGATGTCCACAGAAAAGCAGGAACAGCCGTACAAAATGATATTATGCCGAATTCAGAAAAGACAAAAACTCTTTTTAAAGGCGCAGGATTTCAAATTATTTTTATACGCGATGGCGAAGACGGCTATTTTCTCAACGCAGTTAAACTCTAAGGCCTGCAAAATAAGCAAAGGGGATATTACAATGAGAGAAGGATTAAATTACGCTGATACAACAGAAACAGATATAAAAAAAATAGATACAGCAAAAATAGATCTGGCAGAAACAATGACGTTAAGGCCTGTGGGAATTATAAAAAGTGAGCTTAAGGAACCAAGTCTGACAGTCAAATCCGGAAATCTAACTATGACCGCAACTCAAAAAAAAGCCAGGGAGGAGATCAAGAAAATCCGCAGCATGGTTTCTGAAATTGAAATTGACAGCCGTCTTGAGGGTATTCTTGACGGAATTGAAGAATTTTCCCACATTCTTGTGTTGTACTGGCCGCATAAACTGCCCGATGAAAAACGCAATTTAATTAAAGTTCATCCCGTTGGCATAAAAGAACTTCCCCTTACAGGGGTTTTTGCTACATGCAGTCCTGCAAGGCCAAACCCTGTTCTTGTAACAATTGTAAAGTTGATTGAACGTAAGAAAAACATATTAAAAGT
>WFQS01000562.1 GCA_015486915.1 Desulfobacteraceae bacterium | reverse complement strand
GGATATATCACACATTTTGCATCAAACGGGTCTGCTGCGATTCACGATACAGAACTTGCAAGATTCGGGCATACCTCGGAAGATGTTGCGTCACAACTGGAAGACGGTTCATTCGGGATGGCTTCAGATACGGCAGAACTTGTCAATAACGCCGCCATCCGGGCAGTAAGGAAAAATACAGGTTTTGGCGAAACTGTGGGTGCAATGCTCATTGAGGAAAAAAACCCTTTTCTTAAACGTGCTTTAACTGCAAGAGCATACAAACTGAGAATACCTTATACATTACATATAGCAATCGGAACCGATATCGTGCATCAGCACCCCGGTGCAAACGGAGCTGCCATTGGTGAAGCTTCTCTTCATGATTTTCGCATTTTTGCATCATCTGTATCAAATCTTGGCAATGGCGGTGTTGTGTTGAATCTCGGCAGCGCTGTTATAATGCCTGAAGTTTTTTTAAAAGCACTTTCAATTGTCCGTAATCTCGGACATGATGTAAAAAATTTTACAACGGCCAATTTTGATATGATCCAGCATTACAGGCCGACGCTTAACGTTGTCAACCGTCCTGTTTTATCAGGCGGATCAGGATATGCAATAACCGGACACCATGAAATCATGATTCCTCTGCTTGCAGCAGCCATACATGCAGAAGCACTTTAGTCAGGGTTTGGTATTCAGGGCTCAGTATTGTCTCTGCACCTGATCTGTACCTGAATATTGTATCCGCTTTTGAAATTGTATCTGCTTTTGAATGAAAGTACCCGTTTTTTAAAGTATTAAAAGGAAAATTAAAAATGCCGGAAATCAAGTCATTTTCTGAAATCAGGATTTTAATCCTTGGGGATGTTATGCTGGACAGATATATCTGGGGAGATGCAAAGAAAATTTCTCCGGAAGCACCAATTCCTGTTTTTAATGTCAGGAAAAGATCAGAATGCCTCGGGGGAGCCGGAAATGTTGCAGCTAATCTTGCAGGCCTTGAATGCAATGTAACAATAATCGGTGTATGCGGACAGGATGATGCCGGCACAAGCCTTGAGAAAATTCTTAATAAAAAAAAGATTGCCAGCAGATTATGCAAAAGCAAATCAGTTCCCACCATTACCAAAACACGTATAATTGCCAGAGGTCAGCAGTTGATACGTCTCGATGAAGAAGAAATCACTCCATGTGATGAAATTCTGAAAAATGAGCTTTTAGAAACTTTTGAACAGGAAATTTCAAATCATGATCTTATGATAATATCCGATTATGGAAAAGGTCTGCTTCAGACTCATGGTTTATGCCGGACAATTATTGATAAATGCAGACAATTGGATATTCCGGTTTTTGTGGACCCGAAAAGCCATAATTGGGAAATTTACAGGCAGGCAACATGTATAACGCCGAATTTTACGGAGTTTAAACTTGCTGCAGAGATTTTAAGCGGGGAAAAAAATGATTTGGATGCCGGGATTCATATACGCAGAAAATATGAACTTAAATGGCTTGTGATAACAATGGGTGCAAAGGGAATCAGGATAATTGATGATAACGATGAAATCATTGAAATTCCGTCTGTGGCACGTGAAGTGTTTGATGTTTCCGGTGCAGGTGATACCGTGATTGCAACCCTTGCCGCAGGATTTGCATCGGGACTGAATTTTAAAAGTGCTGCTGAGCTTGCCAATACTGCAGCAGGTATTGTCGTTGGCAAAACAGGAACCCAGCCCATAATCAGGGATGAGCTTATTTTATCACCCCAGATGCCCTCTGGACATTTTAACGGCAACATGCAGAACATGGAAAACCGCTCTTGTAAAATAATGTCTAAGGAAGCTGCATCTTTCATGATACAGACATGGCGCAGCTCAGGTGATAAAATCGTTTTTACAAACGGATGTTTTGATTTGCTGCATCCGGGTCATATTCATCTTATACATCAGGCACGTTCACTTGGTAACAGGCTGGTTGTGGGAATCAACTCAGATGCCTCTGTAAAAAGACTTAAAGGAAAAACCCGCCCCATACTTGGCCAGAATGACCGGAGTATTATTTTATCGGCCCTTTCCAGCGTGGATTTAATTGTAATTTTTGAAGAAGATACCCCCCTTGAGTTAATTGATGCACTGCAGCCTGATATTCTGGTAAAAGGATCTGATTATACGCCTGATACGGTTGTCGGCCGTGATATTGTTGAATCATATGGCGGCAAAGTATGCATCGTGTCCCTGCTTAAAAATTACAGCACAACAGGAATTGCAGAAAAAATGAGCAGGAGCAGCCATTAATTCACAGTCATAGCCAATTCAAAAAAACTCATTTAAGATAATTATCGTATAACGGCCATGAGGCAGATATGAACAGCGTTACAGTGCCTCACAACGGACATAAAAAGAGCAGCAGTTGCTTTAAAATGAGCTCCTTCTTATAAAATTTATCGTATCAAAACCAACCACAGGACGTTCCTGCAAAGTAATGTAATAATCGATAATGCAAATTTTTTTCTGTAAAATTGCCAAGTCAAATTCCTTTTTTAGTCTGTTCTCCCTTAACCCCCAAAATTTGTAACTTCGTTTTGTTTTTTGTGGGGGTTAAGGGGGGAATTCATTATATTAATATTCTTATGCCATTGGTAAATACCTTTTCCCGGTTTCCCATTCTTCACTTGTTTCAACAAGTATGGAACTGACCAGCCTCAAAAGAGATGCCTCATTTGGAAAAAGTGTGGCCACTCGGGTTCTACGTTTGATTCCTTTATTTAATCGTTCGACCATATTAGTGGATCTGAGCTTTTTGCGCTGGTTTTCCGGTAGAGAAAACACGGTTAACCCCTCTGGGATATTCTCTTCCATCCAGGATGAAAGCCCTGGAGGCCTTGGTTTTATATTTTTCAACATTTATTTAAAGCAGCCTTCGGACTTTAAGTGATATTAGGCGCATTGTATATGCTCCGAAGATCACTTGCAACTTCTTTACGCATTTTTACTTTCGGGACATAGGCTGTTGCATTCATTTGTAAATAAAGCTGGCATCGCTGCCATGGAACACTTGGAAAAACTGATCTTAATGCAGATTTTAAGCCGGTATGATCGTCGCTGGTAATCAGTTTAACCCCCATGCAACCCCCTTTTTTGAGGCTTAGAAGAAAATCCAGCCAGTGGACTTCTGCTTCACTAAAGGGAAACACCGGTTCCCAATACGGTTCGTTTACCGTTTTCCTTGACTCCTGTAGCAATTAAGACAGCACAGGACATAACTGACCCATCCTGGCGGACATTTTCATACCTGGCATCCAACTGACGAAATGCAATCTTTCCTATTGGTTTGGTTCTCCACTTCTCAAGCTTTTTATCCAAAAGTGCGGTATTATCTTGTCGCTGGGTCATTCTTTCTCCTTTCTTTTGATTTCATCGTTTAAAAAAAGGAAGTATAAGTTTTGACCCAGCATTTTCAACCCCTGATTTTAAAAACCTGATTATTTACTGAAAATCGAATCTACAGAAAGTCTTGTACACTATTCCAAGCTTTTTGATTTGATTTAGTTCTTCAATCATGGTACTTCTCATT
>WFQS01000561.1 GCA_015486915.1 Desulfobacteraceae bacterium | reverse complement strand
ATCTGAAGCTCGCCCATATTTATCGTATTGATAAAAAAAATCACAGAAAGAAAATTATCTTTTTTGACCTTGGCAAGGCTCTGAAAGGAGATCCCCGGGAAAATATGGCTATTCAGCCCAATGACGTGGTTGTAGTTCACAGCGTTCAGGAGATGGTACCTGATCAGACCATATCCATATCAGGAGAGGTAAACAATCCCGGGACTTATACCTATGCATCCAATATGACACTGAAAGATCTTCTTATAATTGCGGGAAATGTCAAGGAAACTGCCTTTCTTGACCAGGGTGAAATCATGAGATTTCATATTACCCCTGATCATAATGTAAAGACAGAACTTGTTACGTTTAACGTTAAAAATGTACTTAAAGGAAAATCAGGCGCCAATCTTTTACTTAACCCATATGATTCGATATTTATTAAGAAAATACCCGGGTGGCGTAAAACCAGGGTGGTCAAAGTACAGGGCGAGGTCAATTTTCCTGGTTCATATGTTATTTCCCAGGGAGAACATTTAAGTTCCCTTATTAAAAGATGCGGGGGCTTTACTGCCGAGGCCTATAAAAGGGGTATAATTTTTACACGGGATTCCGTTAAAAAATTGCAGGAACAACGTATCCGAACACTTACCGACAGGATGCAGGCAGAGCTTGCAAATCTTGCAAATCAAAAAATGCAGTCATCGCTTTCAAAGGATGAAGCATCTCAGGCACAGTTAACCATATCTTCTTTAAATATGCTGGTTAACAAGCTGTCCCAGGCAAAGCCCAATGGAAGAATTGTACTGAAAACAATTGATATCGCAAAATTAGAAGGGACCCGTCAGGATATTCTTCTTGATAATGGCGATGAACTCATGGTTCCAAAGAAGCCTCAAACCATAGTTATTATCGGTCAGGTATATAGTCCCAATGCGATGCTGTATGATCCTCAACACCCGGAAGCTGGTTATTATATCGGTCTTGCCGGAGGACTGACTAAGCGTGCTGATAAAAAAGAATTATATATTGTGGGTGCAGACGGGATTGTTAAGAGTTCAAACTCCGGATCAATTTTCTCATGGAGCAGGAAAAATTTTCGTTTTCAATTTGGAAACGGGGTAGAATCTGTGGATCTGCTTCCCGGAGACACCATCATTGTACCTGAAAGGCTCATCTATCCGAATTACATGAAGAATCTAAAAGATATTACAGAGATGCTGTATCATACTGCCATTGCAGTTGGAGTTTGGAAGACTATTTAATCATCCTGATTCTTTAGGAAAAGGAATAAAAAGGAATGCAACAGGAAAATCCGGAAAATTTAACAGGGCATCAACCTGTATATCTAACCCAGTTTCCACCCCAGAATTTTGAAGAGGATGAGATAGATCTGCTGGAACTTTTCACGGTCTTATGGAAACGAAAAACTATTATTGCAGGCATTACCACCTTTGCAGCAGTGCTTGCAGTGGTGGTAAGCCTTCTTATGCCAAATATTTATCAGTCCGATGCAGTGCTGATTCCAAGGGAAAAATCAAAAGGACCGAATTTAAGCGCACTTGGCGGGTTGGCCGGCATTGCTGCATCTGAATTAGGTATTGGAGGAGGCGGTTCCATTGAGGAAATGCAGAGTATATTAAAAAGCAAAAAACTGATTTTTAATCTGATTAAGGGAAAAAATCTCCTGCCACGGCTGTTTCCCAAGGACTGGGATGGGGAAAAAAAACAATGGAAGTATCCTGACAAAGCACCAACCATTCAGGATGGATACAAGGCATTCACAGACATTTTACACATTAACAACGATACAAAACTTGGGACATTGACTATTGCAATACAGAATGAAAACCCTGAGTTTGCAAAGGAACTTGTTCAATGGCTGATCAAATCGCTCAGTGAAACTCTAAGGCAGAGAACCCTTGGTGATTCCGGTGAAAACATCAAGTTTTTTGAAAAAGAGCTTAAAAAGACAAGTGATCCTCTTTTAAAGGAAAAATTATATAACTCGCTTGCCAAGGAAGTGGAGAAAAAAACATTTGCAATGGCACAGAAATATTATGGTTTCCATGTACTTGATCCTCCAATAGTTCCTGATCAAAATAAAAAAGTAAAGCCAAAACGTGCATTAATATGTGTTCTAAGTACAATATCCGCTTTATTT
>WFQS01000560.1 GCA_015486915.1 Desulfobacteraceae bacterium | reverse complement strand
TACCGAAACAGGCGAAATGATTAATCCAGGAGTATTGGCTGGGAGCTACAGCCGCGGCAGAGAGCTGGTTAGCAAAGCCATGAACGATCCTTTTGCGGCATCGATTAAGGCGCCGAGATTTTTTAAAGGGCTGATTGACAAGATGAGATGGAGGATTGCAGCAGCAGTAAAAAAGAGGAAGCCAAATGACTGAGAAGATGAGGCTGAAAGCTCGACAAGAGTGTATTGAAAAATATAGTTGGGATGCAATGGAAAAGTTATTAGTAGGAGTGTTTGGAAAATATGAATAACTTCGATGGCGAACATTACTGGGAAATCGGTAAAGCGGGATACCCTTTGAGAAATATAATAAGTGACATACAAAAAGCTGGATTTGAAATTAAAAAAACATATAGAATATTTGAGACACCCTATCACCGTTTTTTTATATTAAAAAAAGGGAATAATAATGAATAAATGTGAACCTACTGTAAGCGTTATTATCCCTACATATAACCGCGCCAAATTATTACTGCGAGCTATTGAAAGTGTTCTTAATCAAACTTATCAAGATTTCGAAATCATTATTATTGATGATGGCTCAACCGATAACATTGAGGAAAGAGTATGAAAATCTGTTTTATTTCACATTCATCAGCAAAGGGAGGAGCGGAGAGATCGCTTATCGAGCTTATCGATTCCTTGAAGACAAAAGGTGTGGATGCTTTTGTTATTATCCCTTCTTATGGGTTGCTTGTTAAAGAGTTTAAAAGCCGTGGAATTGCCTTTCGTATAATTCCTTATCGATGGTGGATGAGTAATAAAGAATCGCCTTTTTTGAAGCGCATTGCGAAAATTGTTTTGAATTTTGCTATGGTGATCCCTGTAGCTATAACGATAATGCGGCACAGATGTGATATTGTTTGCACAAATACAATTACTGTATGCGTGGGTGCCTTTGCTGCAAAAATATTAGGACGTCCCCATATTTGGTATATTCGCGAGTTCGGATATGAGGATCATGGTTTAGTTTACGACCTTGGGACAAGATTATCGCTATGGTTAATGGATCATCTATCGTCAATTTGTATAGCCAACTCCAATGCAGTTGCAAAAAAATACGAACAGTTTATCCCTAAACAGAAATTAAGAGTGGTATATCAAGCTGTCGATGTCCAATATCAGGGCTCATTTAGCTCCCTAATAAGTAAGGAGCAAGCTGATATCAAATGTTTGATTGTGGGCGCGCTTCAAGAGGGGAAACATCAAGAAGAGGCAATTAGGGCCATCGGCGAGTTAGCATCTAAAGGGATAAATGCACGGCTTTATATTGTTGGAGATGGTAACCCAAAATATAAGCAGTTTTTGCGGACGTTGGTGACGCAGAATAGTTTAGAGAAATGCGTTAGATTCCTTGGATACGTGAACAATCCTTTTCCACTGATGCGGCAAGCTGATGTTGTGTTGATGTGTTCAAGAGCTGAAGCTTTTGGTCGAGTTACAATTGAAGCAATGAAGGCTGGCAAGCCGATAATCGGCGCAAGGAGTGGGGGTACAGAGGAGCTAATACGTGTTGGATTTAATGGACTTCTCTATACGCCAGGAAATTACAAGGAGCTTGCAGAAAAAATTATATATTTATATAGACATCCCGAAATAGCGAGACAGATGGGTGAAAATGGTCAAAAATGGTCTAAACAACGATTCACAGAAGAGCGTTACGGAAATGAAGTATTTGCAATCTTAAAGCAGCTTGTTAGTCCTAACAAGCAGAGAAAGAAAGAATAACGAGATGGGAACTGATACAGAAAACATAGTGGAACAAACGATGAACACAAAAGTGGTCAGGTCTTGCGTAGATGTTGAAATAAAAGCATTTGTAATTTCCTTTATGGTTGGATTAGTAGCTTTCTTAATAGCAAATACAACAAACCCCTATTTAGGAAAGTTTGATTATATGTGGGTGATTTTTATACCTGTGATGTTTATACATACATACAAATTAGAAAAAAGGAGAAGTAAAATTGATAATACTTGAT
>WFQS01000559.1 GCA_015486915.1 Desulfobacteraceae bacterium | reverse complement strand
GTGCCGGCACAGGTGATATCAACAACAGCTGTGAAATTAACAAAACAAATGATATTGATGGATTTAATACAGCAGGGATGACATATTCCGCGGGCCATATTTTTAATATGACGAAAAAGGGTGACAGCCTTTATAAATTCACCAATTCAAGATTAAGGGGAAAAAATAAAAAAAATTATCCTGTTCCATGCCATGTTTTTTTTGATCTATGTGAAAAACTGCTTGAATTATCCCGGGTTTTTGAAAAAAATATCACGGCTCTAAAGATTAAATTTTTTTCATTTGTTATGAAAGAGCTTGAAATAAAGAAAGAACGCCTTGGAATATGTTTTTTCGATGATATTATAAATGGACTTGCAGATGCCCTTGAAAGTAAAAATGCAGATGTGCTGGTTCATGGTATAAGAGAAGAATTTTCAGCTGTTTTAATTGATGAATTCCAGGATACAGACCAGAGACAGTATTCAATTTTTTCAAAAGTCTTTTCAGGAACACTCTCTCCTTTTTTCATGATAGGAGATCCCAAACAGGCAATTTACGCATTCAGGGGCGGTGATATATTTGCCTATTTAAGGGCGGTAAAGGATACAAAGGGCAGGGCATACACCCTTGAAAAAAACTGGCGCTCGGATCCCCTGCTTGTAAATGCCGTTAATACGGTTTTCATGAAAAAAGAGAATCCTTTTCTTTTTAATGAAATCGGATTTAATCCCGTTGTAACTCCCGATACTGCTGAAAACAGGTTTATGAAAAACAGGTCTTTATGCCCTGCTTTCCAGTTTTTATTCATCAGCGCGAAATCAGGTGAAACAGATAAAAAAGGCTTTATAAAAAAAGACTGGGCAAAGAAAAATCTGCCCCTTATTGTTGCAGATGACATCGCATCTCTTTTAATGTCAGATGCTTCAATTAAAATAAAAGACGGGCAGTACAAACGCCTTGCTTTAGATGATATTGCTATTCTTGTAAGAACAAATATTCAGGCTGAAAGCATGAATAACGCTTTGAGTGCCGCAGGTATTCCATCATATATATCAAAAACCGGTTCAGTGTTTGATTCAAAAGAAGCCGTTGAAATATCTGATCTTCTTGCTGCAGTGCTTGAACCGGAAAATACAGGTTTTATCAATGCTGCCCTTTGCGGCGGCCTGTTTGGTTTATCGGGCATGGATATTTTTTTACTTGACCCTGATAATTTGCCTGATTCCGTTAATTCCGTTAATTCAGGCAACCCAGGTAACTCTGGTAATTCAGAAAATTCAGATGGGGTTGAATCGGAAAGATCGAAAAATTCTCTTAACAGATCCTTTTGGCGTGAAAGTTTTAAGAAATGGAAACGGATCTGGGAGAAAAATGGTGTCATAAGGATGCTTCAGGATATATTTTATTCTGATAATACAATGCAGAAGAAAAACAGGATAAACCAGAGATCTCTTACAAATTATTATCACCTTGCTGAACTGCTTCACAGGGCGGAATGTGAAAAACATCTGTCTTCTTTTGCCCTTTTGAAGTGGTTTCTCAACCAGCTTGTTCCTAGTATGCGTGAAGAGTATTCCGATGAATTACGACTTGAAACCGACGCAGGTGCAATCAGCATTGTAACGGTTCACAAGAGCAAGGGCATGGAATATCCCGTTGTTTATCTGCCCTATCTCTGGGAAGGTGTCGTCCATGCGGAAAAAGATGATAATCCTGTTTTCCATGATCAAAATGATGCAGACAGGGAGATAATAGATCTTGGTTCCAATACAATTGATGTGTCAAGACAGAGGGCCGTATTTGAAGAACAGGCGGAAAATATGCGGCTTCTCTACGTTGGCCTTACACGGGCTGCATCCATGTGCAGAATCATCTGGGGAAATTTTAAATCCGTTGAAAAATCTTCATTTTTCAGACTTTTACACCAGCAGGACAATTTTTCAGAAGAATCGATGATTGAAGATATAAATGACCTTAGGGAACAATCCTTAAATGGAATATCAATTGATTTTTATGAAAAAAATGAAACTCACAGGTGGTCTGAAAACAATGATGCAGATAAAAAAACGCTTGTCCATAAAAAATTGCCCTTTGAAATTATACAGGAGTGGATGATTTCAAGTTTTTCCAGGCTTTCATCCGGACATGATACAAAAAGAAAAGAGCAAGAGGTAAAATCCGATATGTTCATCAGTACTGATTTACCGGTGAACCCTGATGTTTTTGTTAATGATAAACCGGCAGTCAATCCTGAAATGCAGATAAAATCTGACATATTTGCAGACAATGAGATACCTGAAGAATATAATGAAATACAAAATACAAAAATAAGCCTTGCTGATTTCCCAAAGGGACCTATTCCAGGTGAATTAATACATGATGTTTTTGAACATATTGATTTTATGGGAGAAAAAAGTCTTTTAAAAGAGGTCATAGAAACAAAAATCGTTCAATATGGATTTGATCCATTAAAATGGACTGACCCCCTTACTAAAGCTTTTTCAGAAATTCTTGCCACCGGTCTTTTTAATCACCCCAGGGTAAAAGATCATAAAGAAAGCCAGGGAACAGGTGATATTGGAAAACAGGAGATTTTTTCATTAAAAGATATTAAAAAAGATCACAGGCTCAATGAAATGGAATTTATATTCCCATTTAAACCTTTTTCAAAACAGATGCTTGCAGATATTTTCAAAAATCATTTGAATAATAAATCGTTTATTCCCTATGCAGATAAAATCC
>WFQS01000558.1 GCA_015486915.1 Desulfobacteraceae bacterium | reverse complement strand
GTAAAAAATGTTAAGGTTGATATGGGCATCCCCCTGCTTGCACCCGGGAAGATTCCATTTGAATCATCAAAGGACAGGGCGGTTAATGAACCTGTGGTTGTCCATGGGAAAAAACTGTTTTTAACTGCAGTTTCAATGGGAAATCCACATGCTGTAATTTTTGTTGATGACATTGAAAATATTGATATTGAAAAACAGGGAAAAAGAATTGAAAATCATGAACGCTTTCCTAAAAAAACCAATGTGGAATTTGTTCAGGTGATTAATGAAAATGAGTTTAAAATGAGAATATGGGAAAGGGGTGCAGGGGAAACTCTTGCATGCGGAACCGGAGCCTGTGCAGCTCTTGTTGCTTCGAATCTCAACAGAAAAACACTTGAAAATGCCCTGGTTCATTTAAAAAGCGGTGATCTTAAGATCTTCTGGAATAAGAATAATATGCATGTTTTTATGACCGGCCCTGCAGAACTTGTGTTTACAGGAAATTTTATTTATTCTGTTTAATGATACAAAATAATTTCAGTTCTGCCTTGTGGCAGTGATTAAGGAACAAGTGAAAGACGTAAGGGAACAATTATGAATTTTAAGGAGATGGCTTCTGATTTAGGTTTTGATGAAAATGATTTTACAGAACTTGCACAGCTTCTCGTGACCACTTCTTTTTCAGATCTGAAAAAACTTGAAAATGGAGTTGATTTAAAAAATGCAGACAAGGTTGCAAAGGCAGCCCATTCCATTAAAGGTGCTGCAGGAAATCTCGGGTTTATAAAAATATCCGGAGTTGCTGCAGAAATTGAATCAGATGCACGCAGGGGAAGTCTCATGGGTATTGAAAAGAAGATAAAGACAATAAAGGCCGGTTTGGACGTTATTATTACTGCCATTGATAAATAAAGATTCCGCATTCACCACAGGAAATCAAGAGAATCTGTTTAATTTTTTTAAATCGGTTTACAGGCTTTGTCCCAGGGGATGTATTGATATGAGGGAAAATAAACCTTTTGTAATTCTCGCTGTTGATGATAATCTTTTAAATCTTAAGCTTATTGAAAAATCACTTTCAAAAGAAGGTTATCAAATTTTAACTGCGGACAATGGGAAAGATGGCAGAAAACTTGCAACAGAAAAAAAACCCGATCTTATACTCCTTGATATAGAGATGCCCGATGAAGACGGGTTCCATGTGATTACACGTTTAAAAGATGACCCTGTAACCGCTTCAATTCCAGTGATATTTCTCACGGGGGTTAAAGATGTTGATTCCAAACTAAAGGGGTTTGAGCTTGGAGCCGTTGATTATATAACAAAGCCTTTTCATCCCATGGAAGTCATTGCCAGGGTCTCCATCCATCTGAAACTCTCCATTGCCGTAAATTCAATGGTTTTAAACCAGGCAGAAAAACTCAGACAGATAACAGATGCCCAGATATCAATGCTTCCCCTTCCTGCAGATTATCCCGATGCAAAATTTGGAGTTTTTTACAGGGCACTGGAAGAAGCCGGGGGAGATTTTTATGATATCCTCAATATTTCAGATGAAATAAAAGGATATTTTGTTGCCGATGTTTCAGGTCATGATATTAAGGCAAGTTATATGATGGCCTCATTAAAGGCTCTCCTTGCCCAGAATTGTACTCCCATGTACTCACCCGAGCAAAGTATGCAGATGATTAATGCGGTTCTTCTGGAAATTTTGCCTGAAATAAAATATTTAACGGCATGTTATGCCCGTCTTGATCGTGTTGCAGGTAAACTTATCCTCATAAACGCAGGACATCCTCCCGTGGTTTATCTTCCCCTTGGTGAAGCCCCGGTTCTGTTAAAATCAAATGGTGATATCCTTGGCATGTATTCCAATGCACAATTTGGTATTCACCGGGTTAATGTTAAAAAAGGGGACAGATTTTTCATGTACACCGACGGGCTGGTGGAATCTGCTGAAAGTAAAATCACATGGTCAAGCGGTGCGGAAAATTTTGTTCCCCTGTTTAAGGAAGTGCGCAATACACCCGTTGAAAATGCTCCCCGGGAATTAATGGAAAAACTTTTAAGGGCAGGTTTTGTATATGAAGACGATATTGTCCTCTTGTGCGTGGAGGTATGAACCATGGCGCAAAATAAAAAGTTTGATATTGCAGAAACCCATGATACCATTGAAATAAATTTCAGTTCAACTATGAAAAATGTGGACAGAGCCTGTGATGAACTGATGAAATTCTGTAAAAGATTTTTTACGAATGATATCATAAAAGAGCATTTTTTTGGATTGAATCTTGTAATCCGTGAAGGTTTAACCAATGCGGTAAAGCATGGAAACAGGCTTGATCCTGAAAAACCGGTAAGATGTTTAATGAAAATTGGTGAGCAGGGTAAAATTTATATGGAAATAGAAGATCAGGGTGATGGATTTGACTGGTGTAAATTTAAGGAAAAATCTTTTTATAATGTTTTATCTGATCATGGACGTGGTCTTGTTATATTACGCCTGTATTGTCCTGATCATGAATATAATCAAAAAGGCAACCTTTTAATCCTTAAAACTACGGTATTTTGATTTTTATTTTCTCGTTGTTCTGGCTTGCCTAAGTTAGTCTCTTAATTCTTATTTTCTTGTTGTTCTGGCAAAAGAATTAAAAAAGATCGGTTTGGTTCTGGCTTGTCCAGGTCAGGGTAATTTGTTTTTTTGATATTGATTGAAATTAACTATTGATTAGAGGTGTTTTATCATGCAGACAGCTAAGGTGATTGATCATATTGTTAAATGGCTGAAAGATTATGCTGACGAGTCTGGTTTAAAAGGTTTTACAGTGGGTGTTTCAGGTGGTATTGATTCTGCTGTGACATCCTGTTTATGCGCAGAAACAGGCAAAGATGTTATTGTGCTCAATATGCCTATTTATCAAGCAGAAGAGCAGATATCCCTTGCTTCAGGGCATATTGACCGGCTTGAAAAAAAATATTCCAATGTTATTGGAGTCAACCTGGAACTTACAGAAATTTTTGATTCAATTAAAACAGTGTTTCCATCTTCCATCCAGGATGCTCTTACCCTTGCCAATACCCGTTCAAGACTCAGAATGCTCACTCTCTACGCCTTTGCATCGCACAATAAAATGCTTGTGGCAGGAACAGGAAACAAGGTGGAGGATTTCGGTGTGGGCTTTTATACAAAATATGGTGACGGCGGAGTTGATATTTCTCCCATTGCTGATTTAATGAAATCCGAGGTCTATGCCATTGGAAAAGAACTTGGCATCATTCAGGGAATAATAGATGCTCCCCCGACAGATGGCCTCTGGGAGGACAACAGAACCGATGAAAACCAGATTGGTGCATGTTATGACGAACTTGAAAAAGCCATGAAATTTGATGATAACAATAAAAATGAAGCAGATCTTTCCAAAAGGGAAAAAGACGTTCTGGCCATTTATCGGAAATTTCATGGGATAAACAGGCATAAAATGGAACCGGTACCTGTCTGCAAAATTCCGGACCAATACAGATAAATCTGTTTAAATTAGGCCATACCCTAAATTTAGACATAAAAAGAACTGGATTAATGTAGACAGGCTGTTAAAGAATGATGATTTTTCTCATCTCTCAGGTTGTAACTTATTGATTTTATTAACTTGCAATTTTTGAGAATGTAGTTCCGTAACAGCCTGTCGATTAAGGCAGCCTGTTATTTCTGTCTTTTTTTCGGCTTTCAAATCCAGCTTGATTTATGGTGTCAGAATTAAAATAAAAAACTATGAGGCAGCTTATGTATTACGATATACAGAATTTTCCGCCGGGCCAGATTATTGCAGTAATAAAAGGAGATGAAGGACTTCGTTATATAGGTTTTCAGCAGGGAAGGCATCCTTTATCAATATCAGAGAAGTGGGAAAAAAACTCAAAAATGCTGAAAAACACCTTTGATCAGCTGCATGCCTATTTTGCCGGGGAACTTTTTGAGTTTGATCTTCCTGTTGCACCTCTTGGTACTTCTTTCCAGAAAACTGTGTGGAAGGCCTTGATGGATATTCCATACGGCCATACTGTTTCCTATGGAGCTATCGCAGCTGCAATTGGTAATCCCAAAGCATGCAGAGCTGTTGGAGGTGCCAATGGGAGAAATCCCATACCTGTTATCATTCCATGTCACAGGGTGATCGGGGTCGGTGGCAAACTGACCGGATACGGCAGCGGACTTAAGATCAAGGCGGAATTATTAGACCTTGAAAAGAGGTATAAGAATAATCAGGTATAAGAATTGGGTTTTCAGAATTTGATGAAAAAATATTTTGTAATGAGTATTGTAACAATGAAATGGAAAATTTGTTTTTTGTTCTTTTTTTTATATTTTTCCTTTATTGCATGCCTTGGGGCAAATGCTTTTAAGCCCGTTAAAATAGCGTGTATTGCAGCAGTAACGGGAATTGCTGCTGAAGACAATCTTCCAATGATTCAATCTGCGGAAATGACCATTGATGAAATAAACAGAAAAGGCGGGTTATTAGGGGAATCCGTTAAATTAATTATTATTGATAACAAAAGCACTTCTCTTGGATCAAAATCCGCTGCAGAAAAGGCTGTAAAGTTAAATGTAACAGGTGTAATAGGTGCTGCCTGGAGCTCCCATTCCCTTGCCATGGCTCCTGTACTGCAGAAAGCGAAAATTCCCATGATCACTCCCATATCAACAAACCCTGAAGTTACAAAAATCGGAAATTATATATTTCGTGTATGTTTTACAGATGATTTTCAGGGCAAAGTTATGGCTGAATTTGCCAGGGAAACGCTTAAGGCCGGAGCTGCAGCAGTTTTACAAAATATTAATGAACAGTACAGCATAACTTTAAGTAATTTTTTCATGCTTGCTTTTGTTAAATCCGGAGGGAAAATTTTATTAAAGGGAAATTACACGGCCAATACCGTGGATTTCACAAATATTTTTATCAAGATTAAAAGATTAAATCCCGATGTGATTTTTATTCCGGGTTATTCAAGGGACAGTGGCCTTGCCATACGCCAGGCAAGAAATATGGGTGTTAAATCGACCTTTCTCGGCGGTGATGCCTGGTCTTCAACAAAAATATCTGACTATGCAGGTGAAAGTTTAAATGGCAGTTATGCGGTTGTTCCCTGGAATAAAGATTCTAATCTTCCACAATCAAGGCATCTTAAAAAAATATTTTTTAATAGATTTAAAAGACCTGTTGACCATGGTGTTATTGCATTGACATATGATGCGGTTAATGTTTTTGCAGAGGCAGTGAAAAAAGCCGGTACCCTTGACAGAAAAAGGATAAGAGATGCCCTTGCAAGAACCATTGATTTCAAGGGAGCAACAGGAGACATCAGTTTTGACGGACAGGGCGATCCCATTGGGAAAAAAGTTGATATTGTTAAATTTGAAAATAAAAAATCCGTTTCCGTTAAATCAATTTCAGAAAAAATAATAAAAATAGCTGCAATTTATTCATTAACGGGAAAAGCTGCAGCATCTCAGAAACCTTCCCTTGAAGGGGTTATGGCTGCCGTAAATGATCTTAATGAATCAGGAGGCATTACTGGTAAAAAGATAAAACTATATGTCATTGACAATAAAAGTTCTCCAATAGGATCAAAAATTGCCGCGGAAAAGGCTGCTAAAAAAAATGTTGCAGCAATTATTGGTTCGGACTGGAGTTCCCATTCAATTGCCGTTGCAAGAATAGCCCAGCTCCATAAAATCCCCATGATTTCCAATATATCAACAAATCCGGAAGTTACAAAAATAGGGAATTATATATTTCGTGTCTGTTTTACAGATGATTTTCAGGGAAAGGTTATGGCGAATTTTGCAATCCGTGATTTAAAGGCTTCAACAGCGGTGGTCTTTACCAATATAACGAGTGATTACAGCATGGGACTGTCCAGGGAGTTTCAGAAAAATTTTGAAATATCAGGTGGAAAAATTTTATTTACAGCGTTTTACAAACCTAAATTGAGAAATTATGCAGCACTTATTTCTCAGGCAAAAAAGATGAATCCGGATGTGATTTTTTTTTCAGGCCATGATGAATCGGGATTCCTTGCGGAAAAAGCACAGGCTGCAGGGATAAAAGCTGTTTTACTCGGAGGTGATGACTGGGGTTATAAAAGTTTTCTGGATAAAGGTGGAAAACATATAAAACGCGGGTTTTTCTGCACCCACTGGTCTGAAAAATCGAAAAATTCCGTTTCCCTTGCCTTTGTAAAAAAATACAGAGATAATTCAAACCTCAGCTCTGCATTTGCTCTTTCACATGATGCAGTGTTTTTACTGGCAGATGCCATTAAACGATCACACAGTGTTGACAGAAAAAAAATTCGCGCAGCCATTGAAAATACAGAATTATTCCGTGGCGTAACCGGGAATATATCCTTTAACAAAAACGGTGATCCTGTTAAAGATGCTGTTATTAATGAAATTTCCAATGGGAAAATAAGGTATCTGAAAACAATAAAATATAAAGCGGCCATGATGCGGAGCTGTATTGACCGCAATCAAAAATAAAATGAGAATAAAATGACAGAATTCCACGATAAATTAAAGGCGATGCAAAATTGGAATGCGCCGGAAAATTGGCAGAAAATCAGTGTCATCGATGCACACACCGGTGGGGAACCATTGCGAATCATAACCGGCGGATTACCTGAATTAAAAGGGAAAACCGTTCTGGAACGAAGACGGGAAATGAAAGATCATTATGATAACCTGCGCACTTCTTTAATGTGGGAACCCCGGGGACATGCAGATCAATATGGGTGTATTATCATGCCCCCCTGTTCCAATGATGCGGATTTTTCCGTTTTGTTTCTTCACAATGAAGGCTACAGCACCATGTGTGGACATGCAATTATTGCCATTACAAAGGTCGTGCTTGAAACAGGCATGATGCCGGTAAACGAGCCTGAAACAATTGTAAAAATTGAAGCTCCGGCAGGATTGATAACCGCCCATGCCCGATGCAAAGACGGGCATGTTACCAATGTATATTTTCATAATGTGCCATCATTTGTTTTGATGCGTAACCAGCAGGTTAATGTACCAAATATAGGACAAGTTGATTTTGATATCGCCTTTGGCGGTGCTTTTTATGCCTTTGTCAATGCCGAAAAAACAGGGGTTAAAATGGTTCCCGGTGATTACAGAAATTTAATTGAAAAAGGCATGGCCATTAAAAATGCTGTGATGAATAATTTTGATATAATTCATCCATTTGAAAAAGATCTGTCATTTCTCTACGGAACTATTTTTGTCGGAGAGCCTCTTACTTCAGATGCTGCCAGCAGAAATGTATGTATTTTTGCTGAAGGCGAAGTTGACAGAAGTCCTACAGGTACAGGAGTGTCAGCCCGTATGGCACTTCATTATTTTAAAAATGAATTAAAAATCGGTGAAAAAATGGTAATTGAAAGTATCCTTGGCTCCAGATTTACCGGCAGTGTAAAAGAAGAAACCATATTCGGGCAATATAAAGCTGTGATTCCGCAGGTTGAGGGAAACGCATGGATTAATGGAAAAAGTGAATTTATTATTGATCCTGCAGATCCATTAAAAAACGGATTTATTTTGCGATGAAAAAAAGGTATCTACAGAATATATGAATATTCTTTCAACCATTGTACCGGTTTTTGTCATCATCGCTTTGGGAGTTTTTGCACAACACCGGGGATTTTTTTCAGCGGATTTTATCATCCAGACAAGCCATCTGGTATATTATATCGGTATTCCCGCCCTGATATTCAGCGCCATCTCAAAAGCTGATTTAACAACTCAATTAAATTTTCCTGTCATTCTTATCACTCTCTTTTCAGTGTCAGCCATTACCGCCATTGCCTGGGTGACAGCCGGTTTATTCAACCTTACGGGGCCATCAAAAGGCACCTTTATTCAATGCTCCTTTCATGGAAATTTAGGCTATATCGGACTTGCCGTTGCATTTTATTATCTCGACAATAATGGTTTTATAAAGACTGCAATTATAGTGGGCTTTGTTATGATCCTTCAAAACACGCTTGCCGTCAGCATTCTGCAATATCACAGCAGAGTTGATACAGACCGGAAAAATAAAAAACTCGCCACCTTAAAAAAAACCATGACCAGTCCGGTAATCCTTTCAGCTCTAACCGGTATTTTATTTTCACTTTCAAACCTTTCAATGCCGTTAATCCTTGAAAGGTCTCTGGATATTTTAAAGGGCATGGCTCTGCCCATGGCTCTTCTCATTATCGGTGCATCGCTTTCCTTTGAAAAAATAAAACCTTATATGCTTATTGTTCTGACATCGGGTTTTTTTAAACTGATACTTGCACCGGCAATCGGCTTTTTATTATTCAGGCTGTTTTCAGTAAATCCAAAGGATTATATACCCGGATTGATCATTATTTCATCCCCCTCAGCCACAATTACGTATATCATGGCAAGGGAAATAGGCGGAGATCCCGACCTTGCAGTGGCCGCAATTTCCATGAGCACCCTTATTTCCTGTATAAGCTATAGTCTATGGCTGAGCATTGGATAATACCATCAGAATTCAAATAAAATTCCTTGTACGCCTGCCCGTTTAATTACTCTCAACCCTGTTTAGGATCGGAGATGAAATAAGTTGAACAGAAATAGCGCAGAATTCCTACCACATGTACAAGGCGCATTAAAGGTTGCATACTCAACGTATTCGACCTTTGATGCAACGAAGTATATGGGCCGAAAGACAAGCAATCT
>WFQS01000557.1 GCA_015486915.1 Desulfobacteraceae bacterium | reverse complement strand
CCTGAAAGAAAACAAAAAGGCCCTATGATCCTGTAATCCGGTAAAAGCCCTGTTTTCCGCTGAGGCACAATTAAATCCATTAGAAAAAAATTATTTCCCAGAAAGCTCTCAAATTCCATTATTCTAGGTTTAAATCAATAATGATCATTTAACATTACATGGTTGATTTAGCAACCATAAACCTGTTATTAAACCCGGGATGAATATAATTTTAAATAAATGGTTTAATAAAGCATCCGGGTTGATTCCCTCCCATAGAAAAGGTGCATTTGTAACCCTTTTTTTCACTATTTTCATTATTGTAACCGGTATGGGCATGGTTGTACCGCTTCTCCCCCTGTATGCAGAAAAGCTTGGGGCAAACGGCCTCTATATCGGGATGATTTTTGGCTCCTTTGCTTTCTCAAGAACCATTTTTCTGCCATATTTTGGAAAATTATCAGATCAGAAGGGACGTAAACCATTTATACTTGCAGGCCTTGGAGGATATGTTTTTGTAGCCATAGCCTTTGTTTGGTTTGCCAATGTTAATTCCCTTATTTTAATCAGATTCCTCCAGGGAATTGCCTCGGCAATGATAATGCCGGTGGTCCAGGCCTATATTGGAGAGATAACTGAAAAGAACAGGGAAGGCTATTCCATGGGACTTTTCAGTATGTCCATGTTCTCAAGCTTAAGCCTTGGGCCGCTCATGGGAGGAATAATAAAAGACGTATGGTCAATGCAGGGAACTTTCATCTGCATGGCGGTTCTCTCGGCAACAGGACTTCTTTTAAGCTTTATTTTCCTTCCTCCTGTTTCAGATGAACATATCAAAAGAAAAGACCGCACATCTGTTCCATGGAAGATCATTCTTAAAGGTAATAAAAATCTCGTTGCGATCTTTTCATTCAGATTTGCCTATACTTCCTGTATCGGGGTGATCTGGTGTTTTCTTCCAATATTTGCAGATAAACAATTTGCCCTGTCAGGAGCGTCAACAGGGCTGCTTGTGATGCTTGGAGTTTTTGTCAGCGGACTTCTGCAGCTTCCCATGGGCTATGTTGCAGACAGATTCAATAAACGGATCATGGTGGGAACAGGAGGAGTGATCTGCTCCACTGCAATGTTCATGCTTGCACACTCCCATTCATATTCCGATCTTCTTTTCTCGGTATGTTTTTTCGGACTGGGAGGAGGGATATCAATGCCTGCGGTTATGGCAATTGCAGTACTCATGGGAAACGAAAAAAAAGCAATGGCCTCTGTAATGTCAATTATCACAATGGCGCACAGTATGGGAATGATGGCTGGTTCCATAACGGCGGGTGTTGCCATGGATTATTTTAGTTTAAGGTTTGCCTTTCCCTGCGGCATGGTGATAATGGGTGCAGGAACTTTTCTGTTTTTAATTTTTGTTCGTGACCTGTGAGGCAGGTGACCTGTAAGTCCCTGTCGTCCAAGTTATCGAGTCCCTTTAAGGATGCTGATCATTTTTAAAATATAATCCATCAGGTTGACAATGGAATAATTAATTGCAATTATTAAACGATAAAAATACATTATTTCCTTAAAGGAGAATTTATACTATGCTTTTAAGACTTTTTCTGTGCTTTACAATTATTCCTGTGATCGAACTTTATTTTCTCATAAAAGTAGGTTCAATCATAGGCGGATTTAATACTATTATTATTGTTCTTGGTACCGGTTTTTTCGGGGCATGGCTTGCCAGAATGGAGGGCATGCAGACCCTGATAAGAGTGCGGGAAAACATGCAGCAGGGAATCATGCCCACCGAGGATTTAATAGATGCCCTGATTATTTTTGCTGCGGGAATTCTTTTGATAACGCCCGGACTTTTAACTGATTGCTCAGGTCTGCTACTTCTCTGGCCGGTAACAAGAAATAAATTTAAAAAATTTTTAAAACAAAAATTCAAGAAAATGATGTCCGATGGAACCATAGACATAACTCATTTACAGTAGATTTTAGATTTCACACGGGAGTTTATAAGAAGGAACTCATTTTTAACAAAATAACTGATGCTCTTTTTATTTTCGTTGAGAGGCGCTGTAACGCTGTTCAAATCTGCCTCATGGCAGTTTATAAGAAACTCCTGTAAAGATTTTTAGAATAAGAGTTGGCTCCTCGCCTTCAGCCCAATATTTGTCAGAATATATGATTCTTAGAGGCTGTCTGAGAGTCTCCGGACGTCCCATGGCAGTTATAAAAAAAAGAACTATTTAAGGAGAATTTGAATGTTCTTTGAGCTTATTGAAAAAAGAAGAAGCATAAGAAAATTTAAAACCCGCAGTATTGAAAAAGAAAAAATAGAAAAGCTTGTTGAAGCAGCGTTGAGAGCTCCTTCTTCAAGGGGTATTAACCCATGGATATTTGTAATTGTTGATGACAAAAAGATATTGGCAAAATTATCAAAGGCAAAACCCCATGGGTCCTCTTTTTTAAAAGATGCCCCACTTGGTTTTGTTGTATGCGGGGATTCAGAGAAAACCGATACATGGGTGGAAGACACATCCATTGCTTCTATTTTTCTCCAGCTTGCAGCAGAAAATCTTGGCCTTTCAAGCTGCTGGATACAGATACGTGGAAGAAACCACGATGATTTAAGAAGTTCTGAAGCCTATATTCAGAATATACTTAAAATTCCTGCAAAAATGAAAATTGAATCCATTATTGCCATTGGATATCGGGATGAGGTTAAACCTCCCCATAATATTGAATCCCTGCATAAGGGAAAAATTTTTCATAATGGATTTGAAATTTAAAATACCATGGATATTCATGAAAAAATCATAGAACTTGTAAGCAGCAGCAAGACAGAACTGCCTGCTCTGCCTGCTGTTGTCAACAATATACTAAGCGCTGCTTCAAAGGATTCCACCACAACGGAAGACCTTGCCGGAATAATATCACTTGACCCTGGTATCACAAATAAACTGCTGCGGCTTGCCAACTCCATCTACTATGGACAGCGGACAAAGGTTGCCACCGTTAAAAGAGCCATCGTTGTTATCGGATTTGATGAAATCATAGGAATCGTCATGGGCATGAGTGTACTATCATCCTTTGCCAGAAAGGCTTCAGGCTTGACCCTTGACATGAAAGCCATGTGGATACACTGTATTGGCTGTGCAACCATTGCAAAGGAAATTGCAACCCGGACAAATCCCGGTATTGCAAATAAAATTTTTGTCCCGGGCCTGCTCCATGATATGGGTAAAATTATTTTTTCAGTTTATTTTAAAAAAGAATACAGAGAAGTGCGGGCTCTTGCAATGGAGAAACATAAACCCCTTTACCGTGTTGAGCCTGAAATTTTTAAAATGGATCACGCCGTCCTTGCAGGCCTTCTCATGAAAAGGTGGAATTTTCCGGATGATATTCTCCTTCCCTGCAGATTTCATCATAATCCCGAGGCCTGTCCGGCAGGATTCCGCCACCATTCCCTTATCATAAATCTTGCCGATTATCTCTGTCAGAAGGCAAATATAGGTCACAGCGGCAATCCTGTTCCCGTTGCAGTGAAAAATTCACCCCGGAAAACAGGAATAAGTGCAAATGCCTTAATCATGATTGTTGATCAGCTCAAACAAAAGGAAAAAGAGATTAAAGACTTTTTTGAAATAACAACAGAACAATAGATAAGGTTATCTGAAAGAAAAAATCAAATATTTTTCAGCAGCCGGTTACCCGGTAATTTTTCCGCGGCCCTTCTAAAACCTTCAATGGCTTCATTTAAGGCTTCAAATTCCATTGTACCTGAAATCTGGATATTTTCATCTCCTCTGCCATTGTCTTCAAAGGCATTTATCACTGACATTATAGTCAAATTCTCTATATTTTTTGCAGGCTGAAACCCTCTGCCTTTTTTATAATTGACCTCGGAGAGAATTTCACAGTCAACAAGCATTGAAAGAAGCATTCGTACCATACCCATGCCAAGCCCGAGTTCTGATGCGATTTCCGCATCGGAAGCAGGCCGCACACCCTCTGCAAACCTTTTTACGCAGAGAAGGACAATTCTTAAGCATAAAAGTTTTTTCATTTTTATGCACACTGCATCGGGATCAGACAATGTTTTATTCCGGATTAAATCATCAGCATTTTCCCATACAAACGCTATTTCAGCACCAAGCAGCAGTAAAGTCCAGCTCACCTGAAGCCAGATAAGAAAAAGAGGAAGGGCTGCAAAACTGCCATAAATTGCATTGTAATGTGACACACCAACCTGGAAATTAATATAAAGCATCTGGGCTGTCTGATAGATTGTACCCGCAATAATTCCCCCTGCAAAGGCTGATTTAAGATTAATTTTTTTATTGGGGATAAAAACATATAAAAATGTAAACAGCAGCCAGATCGTGCCGTATGGGAGAAGTTTCAGTAAGAAAGTTGTTATGGACTGCAGAAAATAAACAGCGCCTGACGCTGCTATCATCCTGTTGAGGCGTGTTGTTATGAACACAGTGGTGCTTCCTGAAAAAATGACAAGCAGAGGTGCTGTAAGCAGAAGAGCAATATAATCTGTAAATTTACGAATCATGGGCCTGCCTTCTTTAATCCACCATATTGAATTAAAAGCTTCTTCAATACGGCCAAACATTTTGACAACAGTCCATAAAAGAAAAATAAGTCCGATAACGGCCATGATACCGCCTTTTGTCTCGGATAACAATTTCCCGGAAAATTCTATTAATCTGCGTGCGACCTCCTCCTGTCCGCCGAGCTTGGCAAGAAGTTCCTTTTGGAGAATTTTCTCAAACCCAAATCCCTTGGCAACTCCAAAGGCCATTGCCATGACAGGAACGATGGAAAGCAGTGAATAAAAGGTTAAGGCAGATGCCTGGAGAGTACATTTATCATTATTAAAATTTTTTGCTGCGGCAATAATTACAAACACTGTCCTCTTGATTCTTCCAACGAGAAACCTGAATAATGTACTTAAATTGAAGCCCTTAGAACTTACACCCTGTCTTAAGGAGGTTATATTCAAAAATTTTGATTTATCTGTTTTATCCGGCCGGTTTTCCAGGCTGTTATCCGGTTTATTCATTTTATTTCCCTGTGCACGTATCGTTTTTCAGGTAATTTATTTTTAAATTCCAAGCCGGTCTTTGAGTTT
>WFQS01000556.1 GCA_015486915.1 Desulfobacteraceae bacterium | reverse complement strand
CAAAGGTCTATATCCTTGATATGAACCAGGACAGGCTTCGCTATCTTGATGAAGTTATGCCGGCCAACTGTTTTACAATCATGTCAAGTCATGCTGCAATACATGAACTTGTCAAAGAGGCAAATCTTGTTGTAGGTGCAGTCCTTGTTGCCGGGGCAAAAGCTCCAAAGCTTCTCACAAGAGATATGCTTAAAGATATGAAAAACGGTTCTGTTGTTGTTGATGTTGCAATTGATCAGGGCGGGTGCTTTGAAACTTCAAAACCCACAACACATACTGATCCAGTATTTGTTGTTGACGGGGTTATTCATTATTGCGTTGCAAACATGCCCGGTGCAGTTGCAAGGACTTCCACAATGGCCCTTACCAATGCTACGCTTCCCTATGCCGTTGAAATTGCCAATAAAGGCTGGAAAAAAGCGATGCAGGACAATAAGGAAATAAAACGCGGTGCAAACGTTATTAATGGTAAAATAACCTATAAAGCCGTGGCAGAGGCCTTTGGCCTTGAATTTGTTCCGGTTGAAAATTTTCTTTAAATCCTGATTCTCATTCGATGATTTGGTTTGCCAGGTGATTAAGGTTATTTTTTTTATGGCGGCCATGAGGCTGATCTGACGACTCTCAGACAGCCTCAAAGGATCAAAGATTCTGACAAATATGGGGCAGTAGGCGCGAAGCTAACTCTTATTTAAAAATTTTTACAGGGGTTTTATATAAAAAAAATAGAAGGATATCATTATGAACAATTTACTGAATGTAGCGGATAGTTTTATGTGGGGACCGGTAACAATCGTCCTGCTTGTCGGAACTGGAATCCTTATGGCATTTTTGCTTAAATTTATTCAGGTTCGGCATTTTATATACGCCTGGAAACTTATTTCAGGTAAATTTGACAATCCTGAAGATGATGGTGAAGTTACACATTTTGAGGCATTATCCACGGCTCTATCATCAACCATCGGCACTGGAAATATTGCAGGAGTTGGTACTGCCGTTGCTCTTGGAGGTCCGGGAGCCATCTTTTGGATGTGGGTTACAGCAGTGTTCGGCATGGGCCTTAAATACTGTGAATGCCTGTTGTCTTTGAACTTCAGGACTATTCATGAAGATGGAACAGTTGGTGCCGGTCCAATGTATTATCTTGAAAAAGGTATGGGGCAGAAATGGCTCGGTATTGCCTTTGCCCTGTTTGCAGCCATTGCATCCTTCGGTATAGGTAATATGGTCCAGGCCAACTCTGTTGCGGAACCACTTCTTGCAACATTTCATGTGCCAAAGCTTGTCACCGGGCTCATACTCGGTATCCTCTGTTTTCTTGTGATTGTCGGCGGAATTAAAAGAATCGGTAAATTTGCAAGCAAGATTGTCCCTTTTATGGCTGTCCTCTATGTCGCAAGTGCTCTGTTGATTATCTTTACTCATCTTGGCAATATTTCTGCAGCATTTGCTATTATATTCCATGATGCATTTACAGGAAGCGCAATGGCCGGCGGCTTTGCCGGTTCAGCTGTTGCCCAGGCGGTAAGATTTGGTGTTGCAAGAGGGGTATTCTCTAATGAGGCGGGCCTTGGAAGCGCTCCCATTGCCCATGGTGCGGCACAGACAAAGGAACCTGTTCGTGAAGGTCTTGTGGCAATGCTCGGACCTTTTATCGATACTCTTGTTATCTGTACCATGACCGGACTTGCCATTGTTATGACAAATGCCTATACATTAGTTGATGCTGGCGGCAAAGCTCTGTCCGGTTCTAATTTGACGGCAAAGGCCTTCTCGCTGGGGCTACCCTTTAATGATCATGGCTATCTCGTATCCATCGGTATTATATTTTTTGCATTTTCAACTCTTGTGGGATGGTCATATTATGGAGATCGCTGCGTTGATTACCTGTTTGGTAAAAATCTGGTCCTTCCGTACAGAGTTCTTTATTGCATATTGATTCCAGTTGGAGCAACAATTAAACTTACAACGGTATGGACAATTTCGGATATTTTTAATGCATGCATGGCATGGCCGAATCTCGTTGGTATCATTTTCTTAAGTCCCGTTGTTATCAGAAAGACAAAGGAGTATTTTTCAGATCCCAAGCGTGTGTATCCTGACTATTCAGAATAATTTATTTTTTCATGAGACCTGTACAACATTAAAACCAAACACTCTGCTAAAAAAATTGAGGTGTGACACGTTTTTTAATCACACCTCAATTTTTTAAAAACACTGCACCACATTTCTGCTGATATTCCGCTTTTTTAAATTATAATTATTGTTAATTTGTTGACACTCATAGTTACTGTTGTTATTCTTTAATTTATAAAAGTTGCGAAATTTGGATTACTTTCTTTTTTGAGATTCATACATGCAGATTTATATCAACTTTTCCACTCCCCCCTCTGCTGCATCACTATATTCGCAACCAGTAAAATTAATCCGGCTCATCATGATTAAACAGCTTGTTTGTTCTTTAAAATATTGTATTTGATAATCTGTTGGTTTTATTTATCTGGTTTTATTTATCTGGTTTTATGGGAGGGAAAAATGGGTGAGAACAAAAATCCGAAATTTCTTGCAAATCACATTGATGCCGTTAAAAAAGGAAAAAGAACCTTTGAAGATGCTTTCCAGGGTGTGACGAGAATGATTCTTGAGACAGGAATTAAGAAAATTACTGTCAAGGGGAAAAGCACATATCATTTTGATCTGTTCAGCAGAAGGAAAAAGCACCTGGTGGGAATGTACGATGAGATCAACAGTTTTGTATCATTTGTAAAGGATGCTTCGGAAGGTGGTTCTTCAAGGGAAATGGCCTTTGTGCTTGTGGGAGAGCCCGGAAACGGCAAGACTTTTTTTGTTGACTACCTCTGCGATGAATACAGGCTTTTCCTTTCAAAACCTGAAAACAGGAAATACACATTCAGATTTACCGGACTTGATAAGCTTGAGGGGTACGGGAGAGTTAAGATTATTGAGTCCCAGACCTATGAAGATCCCATGATTCTTGCCATGGGCCTTTGCGAAACAAAGGAAGAATCAATTAAATATCTTGAAGAGAAATTTGATTTTTCAGAAAATGAGATTGACAAAATTTACTCAAATTACAGGCCGCTTGGTGCATGTTCAGGTTATATCTGGAATCAGATCAGGGAGTATTCTGACAACGATATAGATAAAATGCTCTCCATGGTGGAAATAGTTCCGGTTCCCATGACTGAAAGTCTTGGCACCATTACGGGAAAATATCCTGCAAAAGACAAGATCACCTCATCCGCAGTTGATCTTCTTGGTGAAGAATCCATACAGAGGCTCCTGCATATCACAGATACAAATAATCCTTACAGGTTTGATTTAAGACGTGGTGCCCTTGCAAGGGTTGCAGGCGGCGGAATTCATTTCAGCGATGAAATATTTAAAAATAAACGTGATCTCGTCCAGGTTTATCTTGGTGTTATCCAGAACAGAAATATAGAAATAGACGGTTTTAAATGGCCCATTGACACTTTGATCATCGCCACAAGCAATAATTCCGAGTTCAACACCTTTCTTGCCGAAAGGGAGGAAGCTCCAATTGTTGACAGGTGCCGCATCTGCTATGTTGCCCACAATACCGATTATAAACTCCAGGAACTATTAACGGATTATGCAATCGGAAGCGATGTAAAAAGCACATTGAACCGTGAAAAACTCCACCAGGACCCGAACCTTAACTATGCTGCATCCACAGCTGTTGTTTTGACAAGACTTCCCAGATCGGAAAAACTTACCCCCGTTGAAACCATGAAACTTGCAGCAGGAGAGGTGGCAGGGGAAAAGAGTTTAAAGACCCTTGCCGAACTTATTGATACCTTGAACAGGGAAATTGATATTACAAAGAGATTCGGCCAGAAAGGTCTTGGCCAGAGAAATCTTGGCAGGGCAATCCAGCTTCTCCTTGAAAGTTCCGAAACAAACGAAGGCACCTGCATGTTTGCCTTAGATATTTTCACCACCCTTGAGAAAGTTGTGCTTGATTATGTTTCAGAGCCTGGCGATCGAACAAAATTCATGGATGATCTTAAAATTGCAAGGGGACTTTACCGCGAAAGAATTATGACAGAGATGTTTAATGCATACATGGATGAACCCCTTGCCATAAAAAAAGATGTGATGAACTATGTTAACATGATCATAGGCATTGATGCCGAATATCTCGGGCCTGACATGATGTGGAAGTACAAAGATCCCCAGACAGGGGAACTCAAGGCGATGAAGATCGATGAAAGATACATAAAAAATGTTGAAGGCAGGCTTGGACTTAAAACCGAAGAGCAGAGGTCTTCTTTCAGAAACACAATAAGAAAAATTTACGGTCAGAAGATCTCCGTGGATCCGGAGTATGATTTCATGGATAATCTTGAGCTTGTAAAGGCTGTGACCGATGTGAGGCTGAAATCCGATATTGCAGGTGCGGGAAGCCTCATAGGAGCACTCGCAAACAGGACAAACGAGGAAAATCAGAAACTCCACGACAGAATGGTCAGCACCATGACTGAAAAGCTTGGATACTGCATGACCTGTGCCCAGAAAACAATTGAATATTTCTGCAATCAGGAGGATGATAACTGATGATAACCCTGGACGAACTCTTAGAACGTGACAAGGAAAGAGAAAAGGACGGGTTTAAAAGAAAGATCCGCATCGGCCGTATCGTCAAACCTGGCCGCGGGGGCAGGGACAGGATTATAGTGGTCCCGACAACTATTGAAGAAAAATTTGTACATGATGAAATATCCTTTAACGAGCAGGGAGAAGGGGAACCCACCGGCGGAACCGGAAAAGGCGAAGAGGGCGAGGTTATAGGCGAAGAACCTATCCGTCCCGATGAAGAGGGTGAAGGAGAGGGCGAAGGCGAAGGACCTGGTCAGGGAGAAGGCGGAGACCATGAATTTGAATCCAATGCATATGATCTTGGCAAAGTTCTGTCCGAAGATTTTGAACTTCCCAATCTCAAAGATAAGGGTAAAAAAAAGACACTTGCAAAATTCACCTATGAGATGACAGACAGGAACCGCGGTTTCGGCCAGATTCTTGATAAAAAAGCTACTTTAAAAAGGATAGTCCAGACCAATATAAGCCTTGGAAACATCCCGGATGTTTATGACATAAATCCCCTGGATTTTATCATATCCCCTGCAGATATGATCTACAGGATACTTTCAAGGGAGAAAGCCTATGAATCCCAGGCCCTTATTTTCTTTTTAAGGGATTATTCAGGTTCCATGGCAGGAAAAACCACACAGACTGTGGTATCCCAGCATGTAATGATATATTCCTGGCTCCTTTATCAATACGAAAAACAGGTGGAAACAAGATTTATCCTCCACGATACAGAAGCAAAGGAAGTGCCTGATTTTTATAAATACTATTCCTACAAGGTTGCAGGAGGCACAAGGGTCGCATCGGCATATAAGCTTGTAAATGAGATCGTTGAACAGGAGAGCCTTGCAAGGGATTATAATATCTATGTGTTCCACGGGACAGACGGCGATGACTGGGACACCGACGGCAAAGATGCCCTTGCCGAACTTGAGAAAATGCTTGGATATGCTGCAAGAATAGGCATCACCATTGCAGAACACAGCTATTCAGGGTCCAAGGCAACTGAGGTTGAAAAATATTTAAAAGCATCAACTCTTTTAACGAAACATAAAGACCTTATCAAAATGGATGTGATAAGCGAAGATGCAGATGATACAAGGATTATCCAGGGCATTAAAAAACTTATTTCCTGATGTTTTTCTTTTTTATGTAAATCAAGGATGCTTAAATTATGGAATTGATAGATCAGCATGCCAAAAAAATTATGGAAGGCTGCAAAGAAAGAGCAAGAGATGCAGGGCTTAAGTTTGACAACGAGACCCTTGAGTATATTGTCACCAACAGGGATATGATTGAACTTTCCCCCAAGGTTATGATTCCCACCCTTTACGATTACTGGGTTAATGATGTCAGGGTTCTTTCAGGAAAGGGGATGTATGAAGCCTATCCAAACAATCCCTATGAAACGGTGATCAATACAAGACCTGCAATATCGTTTTATAATGATAACAATCCTGACTGGCTCAATGTCATGATATTCTATCATGTTCTCGGGCATATCGATTTTTTTCAGAACAATCTTTTTTTCCAACATACATGGGATACGGATTTTACAGGCCAGGCACTTGCAGACAAGCGGCTTATTGCAAGATATCGCTCTGAAAAGGGCAGGTGGGCGGATTATGTTATTGAGTTTGCAAGGGGGATTGATAACCTTGTAAATTATTTTCATGAAGTTTCAGCAAAGATCATGCCTGTTAAGAGAAAAATAGGGAAAAGCGACTATTATTTTGATATTTTTCTCCAGAAAGAAAAAAATGTTTCCCAGAACGATTATTTAAAAGAGATATCAAGGTATAATCTTCTGCAGAAAAACGGTGAACAGTTTTTCGAGGATCAGTTTTTTGCAGAAGTCCTTGTTAAATATCCGGAATTTGACGCGCTGTATCAAAAAATACTTGAAAAGAAAGAAAAATCAAATCTTGATGTTATTCAATATATTATAAAACATTCCCCTTTTTTAAAAAAAGATAAGAATAAATGGATGAAATCCATCATGGAAGTTGTGAGAAATACTTCCCTGATTTTTCAGCCCCAGATCAGATCCAAGATAATGAATGAGGGATGGGCAAGCTTCTGGCATGAGACCCTTTTTATGAAAGATGACAGGATTAAGGGACATGAAGTTGATTTCGCAAGGATAAATGCCAGTGTCACTTCAATGCCAAAGGTTGGGCTTAATCCATACGCCCTTGGCATGAGGCTGTTTTATCATATAATGGACATGGAAAACAGGGGCTGCTATTCCCTTGAGTATTTCAGGCTTCACGATGAGGTTGAGAAAAAACATTTTGATAAAGCCCGGGGTACCGGTATGAAATTTATTTTCTCAGTTCGGGAAAATCTTTGCGATTTCACTTTTATTAATTCCTATATTGACCAGGAATTCATCAACAGGCACGATCTTTTTGTTTCAGGAAAAAGGCTCAACAAAGAAAGAATGTCCTGGGAATACTATGTAAAATCAAGAAAAGCCGATGATTATAAAGATATGGTTATAAATACACTTTACCATCCCCCTGATATCCATGTTGATCATAAAAAAACCGTTGAACAGGGGCCATTGTACCTTGTTCACACCTTGGAGGGGAAACCCCTTAAAATAGATTTTATAGAAAATACCATGACAGGTATTGAGTACCTGTGGGGTGGTTCTGTGAGGCTTGAAACATGGGAACCTGTTATGAAAACTCCTCCTGAGAAAAAAAATGCCACTTTCTGGAGTCAAATGCCGCCGTTATCTGCATCTGGTGATGACAGTGAACAACCAAAGGAAATAGAATGGAAGAAAGTCCTGTATGTTATGGAGAACCGCAAACTTCTTAAACGGGAGATATAATGCGATATGGATACAAAATCTGAAATTATTAATGAACCTGAAACAGATAAAAATACAGGAACCGATAAAGATATCACTGCCTTGGGTCAAAACGGAAAGACTGAAAGGATAAAAATTATAAAAAAGTGTAAAACCATGGAAGAATACAAAAAAATTGCAGATTCCGATGATATAAAACAGTCCCGAAATATGAAAAATATGGAACAATCCAATAATGTGGATAGTTCAGAAAATGTGGCAGAATCTGCAGGTTCAGATGTTTTGCAGGAAGAATCGGAGCCTGAAGAGACAGTAAAAGAAGAAACAAAGCCACGGATTTTAGCGGATAATAATGAGAACTCAGCGCACCAGGCTGTTGAGCTTTTGAACGCCGGTATTGCTGATTATGAAAAACATAAGGCTTTAAATTTTAAACAGTTCCTTGACCGGATTAAAGAAAATCCATCCCGGGTATTGAGAAATATATTTCAGGTTTTCCATGACATGATGATGGCATATGTGGTGGATGTGTCCGATGATAAAGTTCCAGATGATCCTGATGCATTAAATTTTACTGAATATGATTGTTCCAAACTGTTTGTGGAAGGCTCTGAAAATCCATACTTTACAGACAGACTTTTTGCCAGCAGGCTTATGCAGCATATGGAGAAATTACGCCATGGAGCTCAGCAGAACAGGATATACATTTTTCACGGACCGCACGGGTGCGGGAAAAGTACTTTTTTGAACAATCTTTTAAGAAAATTTGAACAATATGCAAATACAGAAGATGGTATGCGATACGAGGTTGTCTGGCATCTTGATGTGGAAAAACTTGGAGGCAAGGGAAATTTCCAGACTGTTTCAGCAATTGAGAAACTTGTTGATCTTATCGAAAAATCCGGCAGTCACACAAGGGCCAACGTTGGACGGGGGCATGGAAGGCCGGGGATGGCCTCTGTATATGATACAAACTGTATAGAAGTGCCATGCCTTTCCCATGACAATCCTTTTCTTGTCATTCCAAAAGAGTACAGACGGCAGGTGTTGGATACACTGATAAAGAATGATGAATTCAAGTGGAAACTCTTTACTGAGAAAGAGTATGAATGGGTTTTTAACGAGGAACCATGTACCATATGTTCTTCAATTTATCAGGCTCTTCTTGAAAAACTTGGAGCTCCAGGAGAAGTGTTTGAAATGCTCTATGCAAGGCCGTATTATTTTAACAGACGCCTTGGATCAGGAATCAGTGTATTTAACCCGGGTGATAAACCGGTGAGGCAGAGTATAATTTCAAACCAGATCATCCAGGGAAGGATAAACAACCTCTTCAGGGACAGCAATATTGTTAATTATATTTATTCGAGATTTGCAAAAACCAATAATGGTATTTATGCATTAATGGATATTAAATCCCATAATGTTGATCGCATGGTTGAGCTTCACAACATCATCAGTGAGGCTGTCCACAAGGTGGAGGATATCGAGGAGAGTGTCAATTCCCTGTTTCTTGCCCTGATGAACCCTGAAGACAAAAAAAATATAAGGGAATTTCCCTCTTTTTCTGATAGAATTCAATATATAAATATTCCATATGTTTTAGATGTTAAAACAGAAGTAAAAATTTACAAAAACATTTTCGGACGGCATATAAAGGAGAGTTTTTTGCCTATGGTCATGGAAAATTTTGCAAGGATAATTATCTCGTCAAGGCTTAAGGAAAAATCAGACAGTCTTATGCAATGGATAAAAAATGCTTCAAAATACAGCCTTTACTGCGATGAGAAACTCATGCTCTTAAAAATGGAAATATATTCAGGAAATATTCCGGAATGGCTTAACAATGATGACAGAAAAGCACTGACATCCAAAATGTGGCGGAGCATTGTTGCTGAATCGGAAACAGAGGGCAATTATGGATTTTCCGGCCGGGATTCCATACGGATATTTGATCAGTTTTATTCAAGGTATGCAAGGGAGGACAGGCTTATCAACATGCCTGTATTATGCTCGTTCTTCAGATCTCTCATGGAGGAAAGGTCAGGTATGATACCTGAGGGCTTTCTTGAATCAATATTAAGGATGTACAACTATACTGTGCTGCAGCAGGTTAAGGAGTCCCTCTATTATTACAATGAGGAGCAGATAGCAAAGGATATTAAAAATTATATATCTGCTGTGAATTTTGAAATCGGTTCAACCGGGAAGTGTATTTTTACAGGTGAAGATCTCCACGTTACAGACGAGTTTTTCGAAAGCATTGAAAACAGGATTATTGCAGATAACACCGATAAAAAAAGGCGTGAAGAAATACGTACAGATGTTCTTAAAACCTATACAAGTCACACTTTGTCCCAGGAGATCATGATTGAAGGAAAAGATATAACCGAGACCCGCCTTTTTGAGACACTCCATGAAAGGTATGTACATAATTTAAAGAAACGGGTTCTTGAACCTTTTCTGAAAAATGCAAATTTCAGACGTGCCATAAAGGATTTTGATACAGAAAAATTCAAGACCTACGACAACAGAATAAAAAGCGATGTAAAGTTCCTGATAAACAACATGAAATCAAAATTTAACTATACTGAACAGGGCGCAAATGAAGTGTGCATGTATGTCATTGACAGTGAACTTGCATCTAAATTTAAATAGTGTACTGTGCAACAGTAAATATTCGGCCAGCACTCCATCTTCACCTATTTTGGCCTGTTCACATAGCATTAGTATGCTACACAGTCCCAAATAGGCGAATATGAAGCACTTCCCAAAATTTACATGATAAGGTCGAATATTTACGTGCAACAGGTTTTTATCATAGAATCAGTGCGGCGATTGCTGCTCCTATGATAACAACCCATAGGATATCCTGTTTAAGCCTCAGAGCTGTAAAGGCAGCAAGGGCAATGAGTACAGGATAAATATCCCAGTGTATGGCCATGGAGAACTGAATGGTAACGGCAAGTAAAAGCCCCACAAAGGAGGCAAGAACACCCCGCAGTCCTTTCTGGAACAAAATATTATCTTTTACCTTGTCAAAATATGGTACCACTGCTGTAAGGATGATAAGTGACGGTGTAAAAATACTCAGTGTACCGATCAGTGCTCCTGGAATTCCTGCGATGAAATAGCCCACAAAAGTGGCTGTAATAACTATGGGGCCCGGGGTTACCTGCCCCAGAGCAATTCCGTCCATGAAAATTTTGCTGTCCATCCAGTGCCTTACACCAACAACTTCGTGCAGCATAAGCGGGACAGATGCATATCCGCCTCCAAATGCGAAAAGATCAACCTTGAGCATTAAAGTAGACAGATCAAATAATTTATGATTAAAGAAAAAAAGGCCGGTCAGTCCAAGACCAACAAGCAGAAGCAGTATCAGCGGGGTTGTAAGATTCTGTTTCCAGGTGGGATTTTTTCCGTTTTCAGTCAAGTGTAAAGCCTTTCCATCAGTATCTAACGAGGATTTATCTTTTAAAGAATCCTCTGAAGGATACAGGATAAGCCCGATCAGGGCAGAGGCAAGAATAACTGAAACAGGGCTTCCATGCATGACAAGAATTGCAGCCGCTCCTGCTGCAAGAACAAAATCCTGCCATTTTTTTATACTTGAACGGCCAAAATTGATAGTGGCATTTGCCACAAGTGCAATAACTATCAATTGCAGGCCATTGAATGCCGATATTACCGATGCAAGGTCATGCACCCTGCCGTATACTGCTGAAAGCACAACCATGAGAACAAAAGCCGGAAGTCCAAAACCCACATAAGCCGCAACCGCACCTGCCCCTCCTGCTGCACGAAGGCCTGCATAGGCTGCAGCCTGCATCGCAGTTGCACCTGGAATTGACTGGCAGATGGCAACACCGTGGCGGAATGAGGCCTTTGACAGCCAATTGTTCTTTTCCACTGAAAGTTCCCGTATATATGCAACCATGGCAGGTCCTCCAAATGCTGTAAGGCCTAACCTGAAAAAAGAAAAAAACACCTTGGTAATCTTTGGCGTTGCGATATCAGGATTATTTTCAACTATGTTACGGTTACCCTGCTTCACTGTTACCTCCTGATTTTTTTATATTTCTTCCGGTTTGGGGAATTAATTGTTTCAACAAGACAAGCAATGGCTTGGGGAGAAATATCGAGATTTTTAAAGAGTTTTATTTCAAGTTGTTCTGTGTTTTTCCACATTTTGTTTATACGCTGGCAGAATTTTTCTGTTTTTCCGTATTTATCAAGAATATATTCAAGCCTTTTAAAGAGCGGAACAACATCATGGTGAAGAACTCTTTTATCGGCATAATTGACTATTTCAACCTCGGTTACAGGATCATTGAAATTATTATATTCATCAAGAATTACATGCTGCCTTATTATATTTCCAATTTTATCGTATCCGAGACCTGTAAGGAGCCTGCCACCTGATTTGTCGTGTTTCTCCCCTGTTGTAAAGCTTCTTGTTTTTGTGATGTCATGGAGAAGAGCCGATACCTGCACAAGGTTTGAATCAAGTTCGGGGTACAAAGGTTTTAAAAGACTGCACATGCAGACAGCAACGTTTTTCACCATGACGGAATGATCAATGATGTGATCCATCATTTTCATTTTTTCAATCAGATCAAAACAATATTTCAGATCCGGTAGATCAGGCTTATTTTTATTTTTTGTTTCCAATTATTTTCAAATTTTTGCATTTGTCATCAGGCACCGCATGATAACATTTTTTTGTCAAAATAAGGTCTTTGCATAATGACAGTTTTTACAGAGGTAGCAAAATAGATACCGGGCTGTTTTATTTTATAAAATTTCAATTTTCAGCACGGACGGGCTGATAGGTGCACAGAGGTTCTTCAGCAAGAAAATTGCCCGTTGCCTCAAAGGCCCTTGCCCGGCATCCTCCGCAGAAGCTTTTGTACTCGCAGATGCCGCATTTTCCCTCAAGGTTGTTAAAATCTCTTAATTTATTAAAAACAATTGAGTTTTCCCATACATCCTTAAATGAAGTTTCTGTGATATCTCCGCATTTTACATCAAGAAAGCCGCAGGTCTGTACCCTTCCTGTGTGGGAAATAAAGCAGAACCCTGTTCCGGCAAGGCAGCCCCTTGTCACTGCATCCAATCCGTAAGTTTTAAAACTTACTTTTTCATTGTCCTGTTTTGCCCTTTGCCTTAGAATTCTGTAGTAGTGGGGGGCGCAGGTGGCTTTAAGCTGAAGGGACGTTTTTTTTCTCTGGTCATAAAACCAGTTCAGGGTTTTTTCATATTCTGCTGCATTTATTGCCTGGTCAACAATATATTTACCCCTTCCCGTTGGAACAAGAAGGAAAATGTGATGGGCAATTGCTCCAAGGCTTTCGGCAAGCGCTAATATTTCCGGGATCTCTTTTAAATTGGTTTTTGTAATCGTTGTGTTGATCTGGAAGGGAATGCCTGCTTTTTTTGCCATTTTAATCCCGTTCATGGCACCTTGAAATGCACCGGCCACCCCTCGGAAACGGTCATGGCTCTGTTTGGTTGAACCGTCAAGGCTGATGCTGATTCTTTTTATTCCGGATTCTTTCATCATGCCTGCCTTTTCTTCTGTGATCAATGTGCCGTTGGGGGCCATAACCATTCTTAAGCCGATTTTTGTACCATGGGCTGCAATATCAAATATATCTTCACGAAGCAGGGGCTCTCCTCCGGTCAGTATGATGATGGGTTCACCAACTTCTTTTATGTTATCAAGAAGCTTAAAGCATGCCCCTGTATCAAGTTCGTTTTTGTATACATGGTTTTCTGCAGCAGCCCTGCAGTGAACACATGAAAGATTACACCTTCTCGTAACCTCCCATGCAACAAGACGGAGTGTATTATTTTTTTGCCGATGGTCTTTTTTAGAATTTGATCTGCTCATATCAGGGTGCATAATGTGATTTCCTATAACGCTTTTGCTGCCTCAATTGCAGCATATGTAAGTATCATGTCGGCTCCCGCCCTTTTAATGGATAAAAGACTTTCCATGATGATCTTGTGGGCATCAACCCAGCCCATGAGACCTCCTGCCTTTGCAATGGCAAATTCTCCACTTACATTGTACGCAGCCATTGGAAGATCTATTTCCTCCCTTAAACGGAATATAATATCAAGATAGGGCAGGGCGGGTTTCACCATTATGATGTCTGCACCCTCTTCAATATCCATTGTGGCTTCCCTTATGGCTTCAAGGGAATTTGCAGGGTCCATCTGGTAGGTTTTTCTGTCACCGAACTGGGGGGCTGATTCTGCTGCCTGCCTGAAAGGGCCGTAAAAGGCAGATGCGTATTTCACTGCATAGGACATAATGGGAGTGCCTGAAAAGCCTTCCTCATCCAGTGTCTGGCGTATTTCTCCCACACGGCCGTCCATCATGTCCGAAGGTGCAACCATGTCAGCTCCTGCCTTTGCATGGGAAAGGGCTGTTTTTGCAAGCAGATCAAGGGAGGCATCATTGTCAATTTTTCCCTTGTTAACCATTCCGCAGTGGCCGTGATCCGTGTACTGGCAGAGACATACATCGGTTATCACTGCAATATCAGGAACAGCGTTCTTGACAGCTTTCACAGCTTTCTGCACGATTCCGTCCTTTGCATAGGCTCCTGTTCCCAGTGGATCTTTTTTATCGGGAAGCCCGAAAAGCATAACAGCCGGAATGCCGAGATCATGAGTTTCCTTTACGGTTTTAACCAGGTTGTCGCAGGAAAGATGAAATTGTCCTGGCATGGACTCAATGGGGGATTTTACCCCTTTTCCTTCCACTGCAAACAGGGGGTAGATGAAATCATCAACACTAAGTTTTGTTTCCCTTATCATCCTTCTGAAATTTTCTTTTTCCCTGAGCCTTCTTGCCCTGAAATCAGGAAATAACATGATTTTTCATTCCTTTAATTTTTTTACAAGTCAATTTAGGATTCTTACTTACCTGCATGTTTTTTTTGCTGAATTATTATGGTTTTTTTATCTCTTGATCTGTAAGATAACAGGCAGGATCGGTATCCCAAGGGTCACCTGCAATGGATTCAGCCCTTGCCCTGAAATTACCGGCGCATATATCAAGCCATCTGCAGTCTGCACACCTGCTTTTTACGTGGGATTTCTTATCCTTTAACTTCATCAGAAATTCATTGGATTTATCTGTCCATATTTCTGAAAAAGGTCTTTCCCTGATATTGCCGAGAACTTTATCCCGCCAGAACTGATCCGGATGAACCTGACCGTCCCAGCTTATGCAGCCAAATCCCCTGCCTGAATTATTTCCCTCATTCATCTGCAGCAGTTCTAAAACATCTTTTGCTTTTTCAGGGTTTTCTTTGAGCATTTTAAGGTAAAGGTAGGGTCCGTCAGCATGGTTATCAACGGTTAAGATCTCCTTTGGCATGTTCCTGTCATGGAGATCCTTTGTCCTTGCCATGATAAGATCAAGGGCTTTTCTTGTTTCTTCATGGCTTAAATCTTCGTTAGCTATGGCAGATGCCCGCCCTGAATATACAAGATGGTAAAAACATGCCCTTGGTATATCCATTTCTTCGAGCAGGTCAAAAATGCCTGGTATTTCAGAAACATTTCTTCTGTTCATTGTAAATCTCAAGCCCACCTTGATTCCGGCTTCCTGGCAATTTTTAATTCCTTGTATGGCTTTTTTATAGGCACCTTTAACTCCACGGAATTTGTCGTGGATCTCTTCAAGACCGTCCATGCTTATTCCAACATATGACAGGCCTATTTTTTTTAATATTTTTGCTTTTTCTTTTGTTATAAGAGTACCGTTTGTGGAGATTACCGCCCTCATCCCTTTTTTGACTGCGTATTCTGCGTATTCTGCAAGATGTGGATGCACAAGAGGCTCTCCGCCTGAAAAAAGGATAACAGGCACACCGAATTTCGCAAGATCATCAATCATTGCAAGGCTTTGCTCATAGGTGAGCTCATTGTCATAATTTAAATCTTCCGACTGTGCATAACAGTGGACACATTTAAGATTGCATCTTCTTGTCATGTTCCATACAACCACGGGTTTCTTATCCTTTGAAAACTGGAGCAGATGGGAGGGCAGCTGGCCTGATATACGAGAATACCTAAGTGCATCGGACGGTTCAACAGTTGAGCAGTAGAGCTTTGAAATTCCTATCATGATATCTCTTTCCTGATTAGTTTATCTAAAAATTTTTCATGATCCTCAAGGGCTTCTCTGTTTATGAAAAATCTCTTTTTTTCCGATTTTCCGCGGATCATGTTCAGCCCGTCATAAAAATCAGCATGAATTTTTGTTAAAATATCCCGGGATGTAATTTTATTGTTTATAAATTGTTCTATGATAAAATCAACAGCATCTTCTTCAAAGAGAATGTTTAGGTCATATTGATTGAAAAAATCGTTTTCAATTTTCTTTACCATTTCATAGTATGATTTAATTTTTTCAATTGCATTATCAAGTTCACTGACATGGGTGATGAAATACTCTGAAACAAGAAGAGCCCTGTCCTGTGAAAGTGTAAGTCCATGCTTGAGTGAGAGATTCTTCCAGTTATCGGAGATATAGTCTGTTATGTATTTTTTCTGTTCTTCTTTTGCCTTGAGGTGAAGAATATCCAATTTTTTCCTTGCCGCTTCGGAAAGAATCTCTTCAAGCTGTGCAAATGGATTATCCACCACCTGTTTTGTCACTGTAAAATTAATAATATTTGTTGAAGGCAGTTTTTCTTCAAAAAGGATAAGGGCATTTTCAACTGCACTGACAATTCCCCTTGCCCCGGTGTTCTCATTAAAGGCTTTATGGGCAAGAAGGTGAAGAGCTTCATCTGTAAACCGGATGTCAATGCCGTAGGCTGCAAAATCGAGTCTTTTTCCAAGAATCACAGGGTTGTTGGGCATCCTTAATATGGAGAACAGGTCATCTTCAGAAAGAGGATCAAGGGCACACCTGATGGGAATTCTGCCGATAAATTCAGTTTCAAAGCCAAATTCAACAAGATCTTCAGCTTTGAGGTGTTTTAAAGAATCAAAACTGTTTTCAGACTGCTTCAACGTTGAGCCAAAGCCCATGGAACACGTGGTTATCCGTTTATCTATGATCTCATCTAATTCGGAAAATGCTCCGCTTAGAATAAAAAGAATATTGCCGGTGTTTACCCTTCGGTTAATTCGTTTACCGGTTTTTTGATAGCTCTCAAGCTCCTGCATCATTGATACAGGGTCATGGGGAACCTTAAGGTCAACATCGGTTTCTTCCATGGGTTTCAGCAGTGCCCTCTGGACACCTGTCCGGGAAATATCAGCGCCGCGTAAATTACGGTTTGATGCTATCTTATCTATTTCATCAATGTAAACAATACCGCATTCGGCAAGTTTTATATCATCATCTGCTTCCTTAACAAGATCTCTTACAAGATCTTCAACATCTCCTCCCACATAACCTGTTTCGGAAAATTTTGTTGCATCCGCCTTTACAAAAGGTACACCAATTTTCTTTGCAATGAGTTTTATAAGGTAGGTTTTGCCTACACCTGTAGGCCCGAGAAGCAGAATATTTGATTTTATGCTTCCTGTTATTTTAGAATCAATATCCTGGCATGCTTCAACGTGTTTAATACGGTTAAAATGAGTGCATATCTTTGTGGAAAGTATAGATTTTGCTTTATCCTGCTTTACAATATACTGATCAAGATACGCGATAAGCTCCGTTGGCTTAAGATCAAAATCAGCAAATTTTCCCTGATCTTTGATCTGGTCTGAGCCTGAAACAGGAGCTTTACGGGGTAGCATTGAGGGGGATATTATTTTAACATTCCCCCCGAATTTTTTGTTTAAAAATTCCCCGAGTTCTTTTTCGATTTGTTTTGGATCCGGTATATTTTCATTTTTTTCTTTCATGGCTATGTAATATAAACATCTATGTTTGATAGTTCAAGTTAAAACACCTTAGATTTTTGTAAAAGGCAAATATTTCGGCTTGGATCAGAAACCGGTATAATGAAAATTTTTTGTAAAGCTTTTTTTTGTAAAGCTCTATTGCCTTTTTCTGTCCGGTTTTTCCTGAAAAAGCATGCAGTTTTTTCCAGTGGATTTAAATACGACCATTGAAGGCAAAAGTTTTCCTTTAAATCCCATAACTCTGCACCCATAGGGGCGTTTAATATCCCAGGTGATATAATAATGAATACATCTGCGGCAATTGATATGCTTTTGAGTTTTATTATTATCCATGAGTAATTAAAAAATAGCAGGAGGTTAAACAAAAAGTATAAAGTAAAAACCAATCGGTGGTAAAAGCAACAAAAGGTAAAAACAAAAGTAAATATTCGACTTTATAATGTAAATTTTGGACAGTGCTTTATATTCGCCTATTTGGGACTGTGTAGCATACTAATGCTATGTGAGCAGGCCAAAATAGGCGAAGATGGAGTGCTGGCCGAATATTTATAAACAAAAAAAGCCAAACACTTTAAAGTGACTGGCTTTTTTTTATATTTGGTGCCGAAGGGGAGACTTGAACTCCCACGGGTTGCCCCACACGCCCCTCAAGCGTGCGTGTCTACCTATTCCACCACTTCGGCGTATACATTATTTTGCTGCGGGCTTAGCCTCTGTTTTTACAGGTGCAGAAGTTTTACTTTCAGCTGCTTTTTGAGGTGTAACCGGCTGTGCTGCGGGCTTTGTGTTAACAGCTTTCTGCTCAACAGGGACCGGTGCTGAAGCAGGCATTACAGAAGAAAAGGATCTGTGGCCTGCCCTGTAAGCAAGGGTAAAGGATGTCAGCATGAAAACAATTGCAATCACTGCGGTTATTTTTGTTAAAAATGTAGCAGGTCCTGCTCCGCCAAAAATAGCCTGGCTTGCGCCGCCTCCAAAGGATGCCCCCATGTCCGCTCCCTTCCCCTTTTGAAGCAGAATAATAAGGATCAGAAGAATGGAAGCCAGTATATGTATTGTCAATAATAAACTATTCATTAATTTATATTCAGCTGTTAATTAAATTTTATAATTTCTATAAATGTATCTGCATCAAGGCTTGCCCCGCCAACCAGAGCACCGTCAACATCTTTCAGTTTCATCAGGCCTGATACGTTATCAGGTTTTACTGAACCGCCGTATAATATTCTTACAGCATCTGAAAAGGATGCTTCAAACATTGTCCTTATAACAGACCTTATGAACTGATGAATTTCATTAACCTGATCAGGTGTTGCCGTTAGTCCTGTTCCAATTGCCCATACAGGTTCATAGGCAATGATCAGATTCTTTAATTCATCGGAATGAAAGCCTTTTAACCCATCTTTCAATTGTTTGTCAAGTATAAAAAATGCCTTTTCCTCATCTCTTTGAGTTTTTGTTTCTCCGATGCACAGTACAGGGATAAGACCTGACTCTATAGCCGCTCTTATCTTTTTATTAACAGAATCATCTGTTTCCATGAAATACTGCCTGCGCTCTGAATGTCCGATAATAACATATTGAGCCCCAGCGGCCTTTATCATGTCTCCTGATACTTCTCCTGTATAGGCTCCCTGTTTTTCATAAAAAAGATTTTGCGCCCCTGTTTTTATGTTGGTCCCTTTTACAGCATCTGCTACAAGGGGAAGGGAAAGGAAAGAAGGGGCTATCATGATTTCAGTATTTTCAACATCCCGGCTTAATTCTGCAAGCCTTTCTGCTGTGATAACAGCCTCATTTCCTGTTTTGAACATTTTCCAGTTGCCTGCAATCAATGGTGTTCTGCCCATGGTATCAATCCTTATAATTTTAATATAACGGCCATGCGGCGGATCTGAAGTCTCTCAGACAGCCACAAAGAATCAAAGATTCTTACAGAGTTTTGCCGATCATTGCGGCAAGGTCAACCATCCTTGTGGAGTATCCTGTCTCATTGTCATACCAGGAGTATATTTTAACCATATTGCCCAGGACACCGGTACACAGTCCATCAACAATGGATGAAAAAGGACTGCCATTGTAATCCACAGATACAAGTGGAAGATCACTGAATTCAAGTATTCCTGAAAGTTCGTTGTCTGCGGCAGTTTTAAGAGCTTCGTTAACCT
>WFQS01000555.1 GCA_015486915.1 Desulfobacteraceae bacterium | reverse complement strand
GATAAAACAAGCGGAGCAGGGGGAATAATACATATTCTGCTGCCAGAACCCCCTTCTGAAATTGCCCCGGAATCTCCTGAAAAATATGCGTCTACAGGACTTCCCATGTTCCTTGATGAACTTAAAACAATGGGGGTTGATTTTAAAAATCTCAGTGCAACTATCGCAGGCGGGGCACTTGTGGGGCCTGTGACTGTTCAGGACATTAATCTTGACATTGGGGGACAATCAGCAGAAATTGCTGTTTCCATCCTTGAAAAAGAAAAAATAAAAATTTCAAAAGCTGAAACAGGCGGCTTTTTTTCATGCACCCTTGAATTAAGCATGCTTACAGGTGAAACCACAATAAAACCAGCTGAACTAGAATACCAGGGAACAGATTCTGATTATTCAATTCCTTCAAGGGATGATATTGCAGAAACCATTGAAACTCTCCAGCCAATTCCCCAGGCTGCATTGAAAATCATGAGAATGATAAGAAATGACAACCATGAAATCTCAGATATTACAGACGAACTCTCCAAGGATCAGGTCTTAAGCGCAAGAACTCTTCAGATATGTAATTCTGCGATTTTTGCAGGACGGGTCGAAATTGAGACATTGACCGATGCAGTACTGCTTCTTGGTGAAACAATGCTTGTCCAGTCCATACTTACTGCGGCCGTGAACTCTTACTACAACCAGGCAGGTTCAACAGGCTACTCCCTGTGCAAGGGAGGCCTTTTCTTTCATGCTTTAGGCTGTGCCGTTGCATCGGAAAAAATTGCGTCCATGACCAAGGCGATCCTTCCCGAAAAAGCATATGCAGCAGGACTGCTCCATGACATAGGCAAAGTAGTGCTGGACCAATACGTCGCCAGAATCCACCCGATGTTCTTCAGGGAAATAAATAATAAAACAAACGACTGCCTTGACGTAGAAAAAAAATATCTTGGAACAGATCACTGCAATACAGGTGCATTTCTTGCAGAAAAATGGAATTTACCAATATCACTCCTGGAAACAATCCTTTACCACCATAATCCTGACAAAGCAGTAAAACATAAAAAAACAGTCAGCATTGTTTATATTGCAAATATTTTAATGTCCATATTCAGCACAAAATTTGAAATGGGAAAAGCAAATATGGAGGAGATTGAAACTGCCCTTGATACAATCGGACTAGGCATGGCTGACTTCCCATTACTCATTGATACAATACCATTGGGGGTATTTAACTCCAACGGGATAAAATTATAAAAAAATCACTGGCAAAAAGGAATACAATGACAGATAAAGACAAACATTCCCTTTTAAAACTTGTTCCCGGGGTGGATCGTATGATGGAGCTTGCAAAGCATGATGCAAGATTTACAGATATACCTTCCGGCATTCTCAAAACCTCAATACGCCATATTCTTGAAAAAATGAGAAATTCCATTCTCACAAAGGGTGAAACCTGGATATCCGACAGATCAGTCCTTTCTGAAGTCCTTGAGCATGCCTGTTCCGTAACAGCTCCAAGGCTTGTTTCAGTTGTCAATGCAACAGGAGTTGTTCTTCACACCAATCTTGGAAGATCTCTTTTGTGTGAAGATGCTTTAAACAACATGAAATCAGTTGCTGCGGGCTATTCCAATCTGGAATTCAATATTGAAAAGGGGAAACGTGGAATCAGGTACTCTGCCGTTGAAAATATACTGTGTGAACTTACAGGCGCAAGTGCTGCAATGGCAGTAAACAACAATGCCGGAGCTGTGCTTCTATGCCTTGACACCATGGCAAAGGGAAAAGATGTCCTTGTTTCAAGGGGGGAACTTGTGGAAATCGGAGGATCTTTCAGGATTCCCGATGTCATGGCAAAAAGCGGGGCTGTTTTAAAGGAAGTAGGGGCAACAAACCGTACACATCTTAAAGATTATCAAGCGGGAATTTCTGAAAATACTGGCCTTCTTCTCAAGGTGCACACCAGTAATTATAAAATACAGGGTTTTACCTCAAGTGTGTCACTTAAAGAGCTGGTTGAACTTGGAAAAAAGACAGATATTCCGGTTATGCAGGATCTTGGAAGCGGAACCCTGATCGATCTTTCAAAATACGGGCTTGGCAGGGAGCCCACGGTCTCCGAGTCGCTTAAATCAGGGGCAGATATTGTTACATTCAGCGGTGACAAGCTCCTTGGAGGCCCCCAGGCAGGAATCATTGCCGGCAGCAGATCTGCAATTGAAAAAATTAAATCAAACCCTCTTACACGGGCCCTGCGCATTGACAAACTCACCCTTTCAGCCCTTGAATCAACCCTCAGGCTCTACCGGGATGAATCAACGGCCGTTAAGAAAATTCCAACCCTGAGAATGCTTACACAATCATTTGAGGAAATTGCGTCAAAAGCTGAAAAGATGTCGGAAATTTTTAAAAAAGCTGTAAAGAATATGGCTGTCATCTCGCTCATGGATCTTTCCTCCATGTCAGGGGGTGGAGCTTTCCCTGATCTTTCTTTGCCAACGAGATGCATTTTGGTAGAGCCTTCCCATATGTCTGCTGCACATCTTGAAAGGAAAATGCGCATGCACAGACCTTCCATAATAGGCAGGATAGAAAATGACAGATTTATAATGGACCCGAGAACCATACAAAAAGGGGAAGAAATGATTATTTCCCGTGC
>WFQS01000554.1 GCA_015486915.1 Desulfobacteraceae bacterium | reverse complement strand
TTTTTCCATACCGGTTTTTCAAAATTCTTGCTTATTTCCTCCTTGTCCTTGCCGTTGCTCTGCTTTGTGCCGTTCATGTGCCATCCATTGGACATAAGGCAGGTGGTGCATACAGATGGATTAAAATGGGAAATTTTACATTCCAGCCGTCTGAATTTGTGAAATTTGCCCTTGTTGTCTATCTTGCATATTCTTTGTCCAAAAAACAGGATATGATCAAAGATTTTTCAGTGGGTTTTGTGCCCCATGGTATTGTATTTATAATTCTTGCCATACTTGTAATGACCCAGCCTGATTTCGGTACAGTTATGATTCTTGGCATTATCACCTGGGCAATGATGTTCATTGCAGGGGTGAAATTAAGATACCTTTTCCTGCCATTTCCCCTGCTTGTCCCCTTTGGATATTTTTTCGTTTATAAGGTGGGATACCGGATGAACAGGATTTTTGCCTTTCTTCACCCCTGGGATGATCCCATGGATACAGGATACCAGATAACCCATTCACTCAAGGCATTTGGTTCAGGAGGTCTTTTCGGCAAGGGTATCGGTCTTGGAATTCAGAAACTTCACTATCTTCCCGAACCCCATACCGATTTTATACTTTCCGTTATCGGAGAGGAGCTTGGCCTTGCCGGTGTTATTTTTACCCTGTTGCTTTACTCGGTTATTATCTGGAAAGGAGCAGAAATTGCCAGGGATTCGGAAAATATTTTTGGTGCATTTCTTGCCGCAGGAATTACCATATGTCTTGGTATTCAGGTGATTATAAATGCAGGTGTGGCACTTGGCGTTCTGCCCACAAAGGGACTGACCCTTCCGTTTTTAAGTTACGGGGGGACTTCTCTGCTTGTGAACATGGCATGTATGGGGATTTTAATGAATATCGGAGAGGCAAATGCAAACCGGTAAAAAAGGCATAAGAATAATTATTGCCGGAGGGAAAACAGGGGGACACCTTTTTCCCGGAATTGCGATTGCCCAGGCCGTTAAAACAGAAGATGAATCAAGTGGAATTCTCTTTGTGGGTACAGGAGAAAAATTTGAGACGGAAACACTTGAAAAATACGGGTTTGCAAATACAAAGATAGACTGCTCGGGCATAAAGGGAAAGAGTATTAAGGCAAAACTTGTCTCCATCGTGCAGATACCTTTTTCCATTTTTCAGGCCATAAAAATAATAAAAAAGTTTAAACCGGACATTGTGCTTGGTGTGGGAGGATATTCTTCAGGACCTGTGGTGCTTGGTGCAAAAATTACCAGGATTTTAACGGCAATACATGAACAGAACTATATCCCGGGACTTACCAACAGGATGCTTTCAAGGTTTGTGGATATCATATTTACCTCTTTTGAAAATACAAAAGGTCTTCCTGAATCAGAAAAAATCATATGCTTTGGGAATCCCGTTAGAAGATCTGCGAAAATAGCATCAAAAGATTTTCTGGAAACAAGTGACACAGGGGTAAAAACTGAGAAAAGCGGGGAAGAGACAAAAAATAAAAATAGAAAAACAGACACCGGAAAGGCAGAAAAAAAATTTACAATTCTTGTAACCGGTGGAAGCCAGGGGGCATCAAGCATTAACCGTGCATTTCTCGATGCTGTTAAATTAATGGATCATCCTGAAAATTACAGGATCATTCACCAGACAGGCAGGTTTGATGAGAAAATGATCGTCAGGGAGTATGAAAACATGGGGATAAATGCAGAGGCAAAGGCCTTTTTTTATAATATGCCGGTCCTGCAGGAAAAAGCTGATCTCATCATCTGCAGGGCAGGGGCAGGAACCCTTTCCGAGATAAGCGCAAAGGGTAAAGCCTCCATTTTAATTCCATATCCATATGCTGCAAATGATCATCAACGGTACAATGCGGAATTCATGGCGGGAAAAGGCGCTTCATGGGTAATTGAAGACAAAAAAGTTTCAGGAAAGTTACTTAAGGAAAAAATCGAATTTGCAGAGAATAATCCTGGGATTCTTTCATCAATGGCAGGGGCTGCAGAAAAATTAAGCATGCCCCATGCTGATAAGAACATTGCTGTTAAGTGTATTCAACTGGCAGAAAAAGCAAAGGAAATTTAAAATGTATCAGAAGAACTATCATATACATTTTGTGGGCATCGGCGGAATAGGCATGAGCGGCATTGCAGAACTTCTTTTAAGCCTTGGATACAGGGTGTCTGGTTCGGATTTAAAACTTGGACCAATTACTGAAAGGCTTGTGAAACTCGGGGCGCAGATATACAGGGGACACAAAAAAGAGCAGATCGGGAATGCCGATGTGATTGTCACATCCACGGCAATATCAAGGGGAAATGCAGAGGTCGCAGCAGCAGAAGAATTAAAAATTCCAATTATTCCAAGGGCTGAAATGCTTGCAGAACTGATGCGTATCAAATACGCAATTGCAGTATCAGGAGCCCACGGGAAAACCTCAACAACCGCCATGATCGCAAATGTTCTCAACAGGGGAGGTCTTGAACCCACCATTGTTATAGGGGGCGTGTTGAAAAGCCTTGGCACTAATGCCATCCACGGCAAAGGGGACTATATTGTTGCAGAGGCCGATGAAAGCGACGGGTCTTTTCTGAAATATTCTCCGGCCATTGCAATTGTTACAAATATTGACCGTGAACACCTTGATTTTTATTCAGGCATTGAAGACATAAAGGCAAATTTTATTAAATTCATCAATTCCGTTCCTTTTTACGGCCTTGCCATTCTCTGCCTTGACAATGAATATGTTCAGGATATCCTGCCCATGGTAAAGGTGAGATATACAACTTTCGGCCAGAATGCCCAGGCGGATCTCCAGGCAAGGCAGGTTTCGTTTAAGGGAACACAGAGTTTTTTCAAGGTTTATTTCAGGGGTGAGTTTCTCGGAGATATTATTCTTAACCTTTCCGGCAGGCACAATGTATCAAATGCCCTTGCCGCAGTAAGTACAGGACTTGAACTTAAAATTCCCTTTGAAAGAATAAAAAAAGCCCTTGAAAAGATAGACGGTGTGAAACGCCGCCTTGAGGTAAAAGGAGAAAAAAAAGGAATTATTGTCATGGATGATTATGGTCATCATCCAACCGAGATCAAAACCACACTTGATGCTGTCAGGTCAAGCTGGCCGGATAAAAGACTTGTCGTGATTTTCCAGCCCCATCGATATACAAGGACAAAGGCGCTGTTTGATGAATTTACACGTTCTTTTTACAATACCGATATTTTATTTGTCCTGCCTATTTATGCTGCAAGTGAAAAGAAAATAGAAAATGTTGATTCGGAAAAACTCTGTACCGGCATAAAGGAACACGGTCACAGGGATGTCTCCTTTGTCCCGGATTTTGAAAAGGCATTGTCCATGGTATCAAAAATTCTTAAAAAAGGGGATCTTGTCTTAACCCTTGGAGCAGGGGATGTTGTATCCCTCGGGGAAAGACTTGTTGAGATGTTATAACTGCCATGGGGCAGATCTTTGAGTCTCTCAGACAGCCTCAGGGAATCAAAGATTCTGACAAGAGCGGGCTGGTGTAGTTAACACTTATAAATCAGGATACTGAACAGGAACTTTTTGTAGAAAAAATAAAAAATGAAGAGAAGATTCACAGAC
>WFQS01000553.1 GCA_015486915.1 Desulfobacteraceae bacterium | reverse complement strand
TTCCAATTCAAGCGGAATGTCCGGTTAATACAAATGAAATCACATTGGCAAATCTGAGGTGATACCAAATAATAACAATGTTTTTTAGAGGCACAAATAATCAGCCAGCTTTTTCCTGATTTACATGCATTCCAAAAGCAAGCATCATCTGGTTCCTGTCCTCCATTTGAAGAGAAGCCTCAAGTCCTGCTGCATCAATATTAATATTAATGGCCTCTTTGGTCATTCTAAGGCCCAACGAATTTTTTCCTGCCATTGTTTCTGCAAGCTCAACGGCAATATCCATCATTTTTTCTTCTGAAACTCTTCTGCTCGCAAATCCCAGGTTCATTGCTTCTTCTGCATTCATCCAGTTTCCGGTCAAAAGAAATTCATTTGCCCGTCCGGCACCAATAAGCCTCGGTAAAAAATAGGAAGAAGCCATATCAGCACCACCCAATCCAATATTTATATATGCAGCACTGAATCTGGCATTTTCCGATATAATTCTGATATCAGATGCCATTGCCAGTGAAAACCCAATTCCTGCAGCAGCACCATGGATACAACAGATAACAGGCTGGGGGATTTTTCTTAATCCCAGCATCATTCTCGATAATCTAACCTGGGCATTGTAGGCATCTGCAGGCTGCATGTTAAAAATATCAGGGCCGAATGTCTGCATGTCAAGACCTGCACAAAACCCCCTGGCTTCTCCTCCATCAAGAATAATTACTGAGACGCTGTTATCATACATTCGAGCCGTGATGAATTCTTCAAATTCATTCAACATCTGTTGATCAAATGCATTGTATTTATCCGGCCTGTTCAACGTCAGATAGCCAATTTTATCTTTTTGTCTGAATAAAATTTTCCTCATTTTAAAGCATCCCCTTTAAATTTTTAAAATCTTCTCTTTTTTTCATATTAATTGTACTACGGCCTTTTTCCATGAGAATGGCTTGCTGCAGATCCAGAAGTTTTTATAACGGCCATGAGGCCGTTTAAGAGTCTCCAGATCTGCCTCATGGCAGTTATAAGTAATACAAACATAAAAATAATCCATTTATACTCACTCATATATGCTTATGGGGTTGTCTTCCAAGTTTGTGCATATGCTTGTGCTGATGGATATAGAGTCCATCGTCTTCAGTGAGGATCTTACCTTTTTCCATGGATAAAAGGGTATTGGTAACTTTACCTAAAAAATCAAACTCATGTGAAATGACAATACATGTGATATTTAAATTAACAAGAATGGACACCAGTTTTTCCTTAAACCCTGTATCAAGTCCTGATGTGGGTTCATCAAGGAGTAGGACTTCAGGCTCCATTGCAAGCACAGAAGCAAGGGCCACAAGGCGTTTCTGTCCGCCTGACAGCCTGTGGGTAATACTGGTTTCAAGTTCTCTGATACCAAGAGTCTGCAGAGTATTTTCTGCAATTCTAACAGCCTTTTCAGGTGGTGCACCAAGGTTAAGTGGCCCAAAAGCAACATCATCTATCACTGTGGGGCTGAACAGCTGGTCATCACTGTCCTGAAATAAAAGGCCAATTTTGGAACGGACGGAGTAAAAATCCTTTTCATCTTTTACAGGTTTTCCAAAAATTTCAATTGAGCCTGATTCAGGTTTACAAAGCCCCATTATCGTATGGAAAAGTGTTGTTTTCCCGCTGCCGTTTGGAGCCACCATTCCGATTCTGTCACCTTTGAATACTATAAGGTTCAGCCCGTTAAGCACTCTTTTCCCGGACCCTGGGTAAGAAAAAAATATATTTTCAAGTTTTATTATGCAAGTTTTATTCTTCAATATTTATGTTCCATTTTTTATATAACTGCCATGAGGCGGATCTGGACTGCGTTCCAGCGCCTCAAAGAATCAAAGATTCTGACAAATATAGGGTCGAAGACGCGTAGCCAACTCTTATTCTTAAAGGAACTTAGCAGGAGTTTCATATAAAAAAAATATAAACCTTGTAATATTCACTTATAACAATTGTCAACGTCAATACAGATACGGCAAAAACAAAAAGAAAATTTATTTTTCTATTTGATGAAAAAGTATCAAGTGCATTAAATTTTCCATTGAACCCCCGGCATATCATTGCCTGATAAACCCGCTGGGCACGGCACGAAGCCCTGACAAAAAGCATTCCTGCAAGATATGCATAAGTCCTGTAAGAGTGAAGATTTGTTCCCGGTTTAAACCCCCTGAACTTTGCAGCCCTTAAAAGTCTTTTATACTCCTCTTCAATCACAAAAATATACCTGTAGGTCATCATCAGGAGAAATACCATTTTGTCAGGAACATGGAGCCTGTGAAGCCCATGTCCAAGGGCAGCAACAGTCATGGTGGCAAGAAGAGCCGTAAATATGATAAGAATGGTAATAGATTTCAATGTAATTTTTGCGCATAGAATAACCCCGGGTTTTGTTATGGATAAAAAGTACGCCCTGTACAAAACCTCTCCTTTAAATGTTAAAGGAAGAATTATCCATAGCATTAAAAGAAACCAGAACACAGGTTTCAGCCTTTTCATAACATCTTTAAATTTCAGTTTTGCCATTAAAACAAGCACAAGTGAAATAATGAAATACACCCCAAGTATCCTGAAGTCATTTGAAAGAGCTGCTGCAAATGATAAAATCACAGTTGAAATAATTTTTGCAGCAGGATTTAAGTGATGAATAATGGAATTACCGTATGCAAGTGGTTCATCAATCATATCAACTTTCCCGCTTTATTTTTTTACGGATAAATGAAACGGAAAAAGCAAGTGTGAAAATAATTGCAAGGCCTGTAATAATGGCAGGAAACGAAGGGTCTTTTTCCATTTTTTTCTTTTTTTCCATGGCTTTTTCAAGCTCCTCTGGCGAATCGCCCTTAACAAGCTCTTTTCTGTGTATTTTCCAATGTGCCTGGTGACCTTCTGCAGCATCAAG
>WFQS01000552.1 GCA_015486915.1 Desulfobacteraceae bacterium | reverse complement strand
GGCCGGTAATACACTCGATTTTAAAATCAACAATGAAACAAAATTTGAAAAATCCATGAAATTTTATATTTTTATAATACTTCTCTTCATAACAATTTGTGTTATCGTGTTTGCAGCAGATAATTTTTTTTATCTGCAGAAAAAAAAAATATCAGCAGGCAGTTCTGTACATAACATTGCGGAAAATGTCATTATTACAAAAAAAATCCCTTTGAGAAAAAACATTCATTCACAATAAACAGTATTTTAAGAACAAAAATTTTTCGAGTGGTGATGCCAATGCCACTATGAAAAAAGTAATTTAAGGAAATTTATCATGCAGGAACCTGTAAAAAAGAAACCCATTGGGATGCTCCTTCAGGAAAAAGGAATCATAGATGATGCTCATATTCAATTTGCCTTAAAGGAACAGAAAGTTACAAAGGAAATGCTTGGAGAAATATTGGAACGGCTCAGCTTTGCCACAGAAATGGATATAGCTTCTGTATTATCACATCAGGGAAACATACCTTATGTTAATGTTGATGAAATATTGCCAGACGAAAGGCTTCTGAAAATTTTTAACAAAAGATTGTGTCTTCACAACCGGTTTTTGTCATACAGAATAGATGGAAAATCTGTACATGTAATTGTAGCTGGTTTAGATAATGATAAAATAGCACAAATCGTCTCAAAACATACAGGTCTTAATCCAAAATTTTTTATTAGTGAAACAAGCAAAATCATCAATGCAATAAACAAATTTTATTATTTCCTTGAAAACCCCGTTGAAAAGTCAATAGAATCGGAAATAAGGATTCTTTCCCATGACAGGGAAATGGCAAGATCCATGGATAATCTTATTAAGTATATCCTTCATCTTGCAATAAAAATGCGCGCAACTGATATCCATTTCAGACCAATGGACCAGACCTTGAATATAGGATTCCGTATTGATGGTGTTATGCAGTCTGTTCTTGCTTTTCCTTCTTCCATGTCAAGACTTATATCAACTATTAAAATGAAATCAGATATGGATATAGCTGAACAGAGGCTACCACAGGACGGACGTTTTTCCGAATCTGTTTTAAGCAACAGATATAATTTCAGGGTTTCAAGTGAGATCTCTCCCTATGGAGAGAATCTGGTTCTAAGGATCCTGCCGGTTGAAAGGGCATTCATGGGATTGAAGGACCTTGGTTTTTTTAACAGGGATATAAAAAAAATTGAAAAAATATTTAATGAGCCTTTTGGTATTATTCTCTTGACAGGTCCAACCGGATCGGGAAAATCCACCACCCTTTATTCAGGCATAAGAGGATTAAATCTTCTTGAAAAAAATGTTTTAACAGTTGAAGATCCCATTGAAATTAATATGCCGCTGCTGAGGCAGACCCAGGTGAATGAAAAAGCCGGATATACGTTTTCATCCGCCATCAGACATTTTTTAAGACATGATCCCGATGTTATCCTTATTGGAGAAATAAGGGATTCGGAAACTGCACAAACTGCGATAACAGCTTCCAGTACAGGACATCTTGTCCTGTCAACACTGCACACAAACACTGCTATTGGTACCATACCGCGCCTGAGAGACCTTGGAATAAAATCCTATATGATTTCAGATTCACTTATCGGTGTTGTGAGCCAGAGACTGGTACGAAAAATATGCAGATCATGCAAAAAAGCATATGCACCTGAAAAATGGGAAATTGAATATTTAAGAGACCCTTCCATAAAAAAATTGTACCGGGGTACTGGGTGTGATCTCTGTAATAATACCGGATATTTCGGAAGAACTCTTGTGTATGAATTTCTTACAATTGATCAGGAACTCTCTATGATGATAGATGCTGAAGACAGTATAAGAAATATTACTGCAACAGCAAGAAAAAAAGGGTTCAAAAATATATTTGATATTACACTGGAAAAAATAAAGATCGGGATAACAAGTGTGGAAGAAGCCATACGTGTTATTGGAGATCTGTGATAACAGGAAAAGGATTTTTTAGGATGAATCATTTCAGATATAAAATTATGAGGCCATCTGGTGATGTGGAATCAGGAGTTATAGACCTTCCATATGATGATGTGTTCTCAGCTATTTCATATCTTGAATCCAATGACAGCTCAATTGTTATTTTTGTAAAAAAACTTGGCTTTATTTCTGCCTTTTTCTTTATGTTTTTTAAAATATGCATGACCAGAAAAATCAAGCGGGATTTTTTGGCAGAATGGCTGAACAATCTCTCGATGATGCTGAAAGCAGGGATGCCTCTTGCTGCAGCTCTTGAGGAATCCGTTACAGATCCGGAACGATCTGATTTTAAAAAAGATGTTTATGATATGATAATGGGTATTAAAAGGGGAAGCAGTTTTTCCGGTGTTATTGAACAGAAAAGCAGTCTTTTCCCAAAAACCGTTATTTACCTTATAAAGATAGGAGAGGAATCAGGCTCCCTTGATGAAAGGCTGAAGGAGGCTGCTGAACATTTAAACAGGATTCAGGCCATTGTAAGCGATACAAAGCAGTCTCTTTTATACCCCTGTTTTGTATTTTTGACCATGGGCGGAGCAATGATTTTTTGGTTTTACTACGTTGTTCCTAAGATTGTAGCTCTTTTCAGTGATATGGATGTCACACTCCCGCAGTTAACTTTAATGGTTATCGGGATTTCAAATTTTATTCAGGCATGGATTTTTGAAATAATTTTATTCACGTTTGTTCTGATTACAATTACCATGATTCTGTATAAAAAAAACAAAAAATTCAGAAAATGCATGGATATCATTATTCTCAAGCTTCCCATTGCAGGAGAGCTTGTAAAAATTTCAAATTTAGCATTTATCACAGAATATTTTGCACTTCTTATAAACGCTGGTGTTGATATTATTCAGTCAGTTAAACTACTTGAAGAATCAATTTCAAATGAAGTTTTCAGAAGCAGGCTCACTGAAATCAAAAACAGCCTTGCAGCAGGAACATCCATTGCTGATTCATTTAAAAAAGCAGTGGTGTTCCCAAGATTTGTCTGCAGAATGATAAGTATTGGTGAAGTGAGCGGGACTCTGCCTGAGCAGCTCCAGTATGTTGCAGGAGACTACAAGTCCAAACTTGCCATAATGGTGGCAAACCTTGGAAAAACCCTTGAACCTGTTGTTCTAATTATTGCAGGTGCCATATTTGCAATAATTATGGCAGGACTGTTCCTACCCATATATGATCTTGTGGGACGGGTCAGTACAATGTGAGACCTCTTTGCCAGAGGTATAGATTTTTCATAACAAAACAATAACGCTAATTTATCTCACCGCTCAGAACGGTAGCTGCTTTTGATCTTACCAGATCATCATAACTTAAAGTCTGGGTTTTATTGTCAGCATCAAAACAGGGACTTGTTAAATTCCCGTTGCAATGATCAAAAAACTGGCCGTTACCGTCAAGGTCCTTCGGCCCTCCGCTTGCAATCACATACGCCTGATTCAGGTTAGGACCGATAATACCGCAGGTACCGCCGGCATCAATGGTATAAACTATGGCTGGATCATGTGTACCAATTGCAGCAGCATCCAGGGCGGTTCTAAAATAGTTGGGATTTGATGGAGGAGAAGCAGCAGGATCTTTTATACCGACAAATGCATAAGTCAAATTTTTTTTTCCTAATCCTGCTTTACCATAAACAGCATATCTTATTGAATGTCCCCAGGCATCATTTCCCGAGGAAAGACCAAGTGTCTTATATGGCAGGAATCCGATATAAACGTTGGTTCCCAAATCGCTGTTTTTATTGCCATCTTCAATTCCGTCTTTATTTTTATCTGCAAATGGCAGTCTGAAATTTGCAAGAACATATCCCTGGAGAGCATAATCATACTTATCAAGCAGAGCCCTGGTCTCTTTTGCTTTTGCAGTCCTCAGTACAGATGGCAAAACAGTCATAATTGTTGAAAGAATTATACCGGCAATAACCATGACCATAGCCATCTCTATCAGGGTAAACCCGGACATTCTTTGTTTTATTACAAATTTAAACTTGATATTTTTACTCCTAACCTGGAAAAGCCAGAACCAAAACGATTTTCTTAATTCTTTTGCGAGAAAACCAGAAAACAAGAATTAAGAGACTAACTTGAACAAGCCAGAACCAGATTAAAACACCAGCGAGTTTCCCGTAAATTTAAAAAGGCTCGGGAACCACTTTGGATACCTGGCATACAGCACTTTCTATTACTATGATTTGTTAAGATTGATGTCAAGTAATAATCACAGTCCAACTTTTATTATAATTTAAGCGCCCTTTTACAGAAGTATCTTTATTTCTTGAAATTGATTTTTAGTTATGTTAGCGAGGTTCTGAAGACTTTTAATTAAATTTATATGAGAGTCTATACCTTAAATTGCAAAAACGGAAAGTACTAAGGAGAATTCTTATGGGACACGGCGTGAGAGAAAAACTTTTTGAAATTGACAGTAAAAAACTGGAACTTGATTCTCTTCAGAAACGGTTCATTATTGAATGCAAAAGATTTGCTGCACAAATAATTGAAGACAGAGTCCGTTATGCAATATCTTTAAACCATGAAAAAGTCATGTCACTGGGCAAAGAAGGCCTTCAACCCATAAAAGAAATGGTAAACCACGTAATAGATAATATTTCAGATTCAGTTAATAAGAATTTAAATCATAATGAATTATGGCTGCATACACAGGAAGAGCTGTGCTCAAAAAACTTTGCCCGTGGACAATATGGAATGAACGGGATGCAAGGTCCGGAAATTCTGGAAAAGGAAATTATAAAATTTTTGTCGCCCGCAGGAGAAATCCTGATGAAATTCGGTTTAGATTCCGATGAAAACTGGGAAAAAAAAGCTGACCATGTTTATTTTCGTCACAGCATAGAATGGAGCCATGAAATGAAAGAGTGCATGGAACAATACGGAGAACTTTTCAATGAATTATCTGAACTTGTAAAGGAGTATGAACATCTATCCCGACAGACTGAGGAAAATGATGCTCTTGAACTCTGGGACAATCTTTAATTTTAAACCTCTACAATATGTCCAACTTATGTTCAGGTTCAATCTCAATGTGCTGCACTGTTCTCTGTAAATAAATGCAATAAAGTGGCATTAAACATAAAAAGCCCCTTATCCATAAAATCATCATGGACAAGGGGTGTTTTCTACAAAGCCGGGGAATTAATCTTCTTCAATAACCGCCATGAGGCGGATCTGGATACTCTCAGACTGCCTCAATTTCTTGCCTGTTTTTGCAGGATTATTTTTTTATGGAACT
>WFQS01000551.1 GCA_015486915.1 Desulfobacteraceae bacterium | reverse complement strand
CGTCGGCAGCGTCAGATGTGTATAAGAGTCAGATATGAAACTCGCTGCGATCCGGCCGTCGGGAACAGCTATTACCCTTCACTGATTCTCGCAAATCATCCATGATTTTCTCCGAGGGAAATGGCAGTTCTTGTCACGTCCTGTGACCCACTGCCATTCAATCCGTTCAGGGCAATACCTGTTCCCGGCGGCCTTCAGTGTGGAGTTTCATGCTTTGTCAAAATCTCTGATTTTTTGAGGCAGTGTAACGCAGTTCAGATCTGCCTCATGGCAGCGATAATGGTTCAATGAATTCACAAATGAATTAACAATTAAATAACACTACAAAAAAATGCCGATAAAATTATTTAAAGCCAGGCTTGAAGAAAAAATCATAGAGATTTCAACAAGAGAATTCAGTTTAAAAACATTTTCTTTGTCATGGGATGATTTTTTTACCGTTTTTCTTATTTTAATATCATTTATTTATGGGTTTATTGTAAAAATTCGTGTTCTATTATACAGAAAGAATTTTTTAAAAATTAGAAAACTTCCCTGTATTGTGATTTCAATCGGGAATATTACTGCAGGGGGCAGCGGAAAAACTCCAATGGCCATTTACCTTGCAGAAGTCATTAAAAAAACAGGTCTTAAACCTGTTGTACTGAGCAGGGGGTACAGGGGCAGAATGGAAAATGGCATGGGCGTTGCCGGAGACGGCAGTCTTGTACTTTCAACTCCCGGGGATGCCGGGGATGAACCGCATATGATGGCAAAAAGATGCTCTTTTCCTGTGGTTGTGGGCAAAAATCGTTTTAAAACAGGAATGTTGGCAATCAAATTGTTTAACCCCGATATTATAATTCTTGATGACGGGTTCCAGCATGTTCAGCTCCACAGGGATATTGATCTTGTACTCCTTGATTTTAAAACACCTTTTGGCAACAAAAGACTTTTGCCTGCGGGGAGATTAAGGGAGTTTCCTTGTGATATGAAAAAAAGGGCAGATGCTGTTATTTTTACAAGATCTCAGTTGAGACAGTCCTGCAGAAAAGGGCCTGTAAATGACATGACTGATAAAATACCTGTCAGGGATCAATGTAAGATGCCGAAATATCACGAGCAAATAAAGGCCATGGGAAAGCCTTTTTTCTACACCAGCCATAAACCGTTTCTGTTTCATTTTAAAAAGCATGATAATATCACCATGCCTGATAATGACAGGAGCAGTCTTAACGGGCACAGTCTTGATGAGTTCAGCGGGAAGAAAGCATTTTTGTTTTCCGGTATTGCAGATAATAGTGCCTTTAAAAGGACAGTTGAAAATTTAAATATTTTGGTGAAAGACCATCTTGAATTCATGGATCACTACAGGTATAATGAACAGGATATTGATTATATAATCCAGAATGGAAAAAAATCGGAAGCTGATTTCATCATGACCACTGAAAAAGACTATGCGAGATTATGTGATAAAATTATTGACTGGGGAATGGATATGGCTGTGATCGGAATAGATATTGACTGGAGTGTAAATGGCGAAAAATATGATACAGAATTTCTCTGTTTCATAAAAAACAGATTGCATATTCTATCACCGGAATTAATCTAAGGAAAATTAATATAATGGAAATTTCAATTGTTATACCCGTTTATAATGAAGCTGAAAATATCATAAATCTTGTTTTAAGTATCAATAATGTAATGCAGCATTCCATTGAAAATTATGAAATTATTGTTGTTGATGATGCCAGTACCGATACGACACTTTCTGTGCTTTGCGACTTACAGAAAAAACTTTCCTGTCTTAGAATAATACATCATAAATTTAACTGCGGACAGAGTACCGGGCTTTACACGGGAATTTATGCTGCAGACGGAACGATTATTGTTACCCTTGACGGAGACGGCCAGAATGATCCCGATAATATACCGGCCATGATTCAGTGTTTTAAGCGGAACCAGAAAAATCATGTTGATATGATTGCAGGATACAGAAAAAAAAGAAACGATAATGCTCTGCGCAGGTTCTCCTCTAAAATTGCCAATAAAATAAGATCATCTTTATTAAAAGATAATACACCGGATACGGGATGCGGATTAAAGATATTTTACAGGAGCACTTTTTTGTCGCTTCCATTTTTCGACCATATGCATAGGTTTTTACCGGCTCTTGTACAACGTCATGGAGGGAAAGTTATTTCCATGGAAGTCAATCATCTGCCCCGCAGATACGGAGAATCCAAGTATGGAGTATGGAATAGATTATGGGTGGGTATTGTGGACCTTGCCGGAGTTATGTGGCTGAACAGAAGAATGAAACTTGCAATAACAGAAGAAATGGGCAGGCCAGGGTCCAGTGAATTGGAGTCTAAATGAGTAAGGAAACCTTGTGGATTATAATCGGCTTTGTTGGACAGGGACTGTTTACAATGCGTTTTGTTGTACAGTGGATTTCATCTGAAAAAAATAAAAAAAGTGTCATTCCCCTTGCATTCTGGTATTTCAGCCTTGCAGGTGGAATTGTTCTTTTCTCATATGCACTTTACAGAAAAGATCCGGTTTTTATACTTGGACAGTCCTTTGGCGTTTTTGTTTACACACGAAACCTGTATTTTATTTATAAAGAAAAGAAAACAGCAGACTGATCATTTTTCAGATTTTGCAATGGCATTAAGTGCAATGCACTGTGACAATAAAATTTTAATCTTTTTGTTGTAAAAATAAGGTGTGATTTTTATGTTTGGTTGTGAGACGAATCAGGGCCAATCCGGATCGGCCTCATGGCCGTTATATGAAATAAAACGTAAATTGACCTTGTTTATTTCTAAAATTACCAGATTTCTTGATTCTTTGAGGCAAATCAGGGCCAATTCAGATCGACCCCGTGGCCGTTATATAAAAGAAACCCGAATCAATGTCCCGGTTGAAAAACTTTTTGCCTGGCATAAACAAAACAGTGCAATATCACGTCTCACACCTTCCTGGGCGCCCTTAAAAATGATTTTCCGCAGCAATGATGGAATTGAAAAGGGCACAATAATCCGCTTCAGGATCAAGCTTTTTAAAATACCGATGTTATGGGAATCCAAGCACATCAAATATCAGGAAAATAAGATTTTTAAAGATGTACAGACAAAAGGTCCCTTTAATAGATGGGAGCACAGTCATATATTTAAATCAGATGGAATTGAGAACTCAATAATGAAGGATAAAATTAAATTTCAGCTTCCATTTGGTATTTTAAGCCGTCCCTTTTACGGATTTGCCTTAAAAGAGTTTAACAGAATGTTTACTTACAGACACAGAGTACTGAAATATGATCTTGAAAATAACAGTAACCCTGCCGGAATAAAGAGAAGGATCATTATCTCAGGTGCTGGCGGGGTCATAGGAAGTGCCCTGGTTCCTTTGTTACGTACCCAGGGGCATGAAGTGATTCGGCTTACCCGTAAAAAAGAACAATTATTGGATGATGAGATTTTCTGGGATCCTTATAAGGGAATACTTGACCTTGAAAGTAAAGGAAAAATTGATGCTGTGATAAATTTCAACGGCGTTAATATCACTGATAAAAGATGGACGGAAAAACAGAAGAAAAGGATTCTTGATTCCAGAGTCATTTCAACACAGCTGCTTGCCGAAAAAACAGCTGGCCTTGAGCATACACCTGATGTTTTTATATCTTCCTCTGCCATAGGATTTTATGGAAACGGGGGCGACAGGATTTTAACTGAGAACGATTTGGCAGGTGACCATTTTATTTCAAAAGTTTGCACACAATGGGAGAAGGCATCCATTCCCGGACAGAAAAATACAGTAATGAGATGTGTTCAGCTAAGAACAGGTGTGGTGCTTACTCCGGCAGGCGGAGCACTTGCAAAGATGATGCTGCCTTTTAAAATGGGATTTGGAGCCAAAATTGCCAGCGGCAGGCAATATATGAGCTGGATAAGTATTGATGATGTTCTCTCTGGTATTTTATTCATACTGAATCATGATCAGATTAACGGGCCTGTGAATCTCACATCTCCATGTCCTGTAACCAATAAAGAATTTTCACAGGCATTGTCCCGGGTTTTTTCAAAAAAATTAATTTTCGCTGTCCCCGAATTTATGGCAAAAATTTTATGGGGTGAAATGGGAGAAGAAACTCTTTTGACAAGCGCAAAGGTCATACCTGAAAAATTACTTGACAACGGGTTCAGTTTCCAGCACAAAACCCTTTTGCCTGCATTAAAGGATTTACTTGGCATGTAAAGCAGTTTGCGCATTTTTTACAAATCAATGGGATTACATAAATTTATAAATTCGGATAAATTAAAAAAATGAATACAAAATTAAAAACTCTTTTTTCCCTGTTGATGATTATAGCCCTTGTTTTCGGCTTTATCGATATTTATTTTCCCGTACAAAATTACAGTTTTGAAAGGCTTCATATTTTTCTTTTTAATCTCTGTACCGGCGGTTCCATTCTCCTTTATTATACCGAGGCAGAAACAAAGATGACAAGGAATGTTAAATTGTTTTTTGCCTGCTCACTTGTCTATGCTTTTTCGGCTTTTTTAAAAATTTATCCCGTTACCATCATCGTTTCAATTCCACTTGTTATGCTTGTGGAAAAAATAAGAATTGAAAAATTTTCCTTTTTCCCCATTCTGTTTTTTAAAATTAAAGAACCTGTATCAAAAAAATTTCATGAAGCAGCCCTTTTATGCCTTTCCATGGGTATTGTCATTGCAGGTCTTGTTATTTTAAATAATGAATACTTTAAATTTGTAACCATGGAAAAATTGACGTTAAATACGTTTTTTTTGGGCTTTTCCTTTCCATTGTCGCTTATTACTCTGTCCGTGGTATTTTCAATGATGGAAAAAACGGAAACTTCATCAATAAAGATACTGATGGAACTCTGCTTCTGGACAATCACCCTTGGGGTTATCATCTTTTTTATTTTTATCCTGTTTGAAAAATTTATTCCACAGATATTTGTTACCTTTTGTCTTTTTGCAGCAGTTGTAACGGTATTTTTTCTTTATCTGCGCTTTGCAGACAGGGTACAGCAGAAATTATTTTTAACATCCGGGATCGGATTTTTAATTTTTACTGCCATAACCGGTATTTTATATATTTTCATGCAGATGTCAAAGGACTATGATCCTGAAAAAACAAAACTTTTGATACGCATGCATGTATTTGCTTCACTCTACGGCTGGAATCTCTGCGGGTTGTCCGTTATTTGCAGGTTTGATGATTTTCCCATAAAAATGCATTCTGTAACGATTATATTGATCCACTGGCTCACAGCAATTGTACTTGCGCCCCTTGGTGTTTTCTACGGATGGGCTGCAGTTTCTGCTGTGATTGGATATGCTTTTATTACTTTAACATTATTTTTCAGCAGGAACGGACATATCGGGAAAATTGAACAAAGCCTGGTGTCGTCGTAAAACATTTTCGTAAAAAGTTCCTCTTAAAAAGTCCTGTGAATAAATAGATTCGTGGCTTTTGATGGACAATAAGATCAAACTTATGGCATGAAGAAAGGATTAAAAATGAATAACCGGGAACAGCTTAAAAAATTTTTCAGCCTTTTTCATGGAAATTCCAGGGTCCTTGTGGTGATAAATGCCGATCCCGATGCAATTTCCAGTGCAATGGCAATAAAAAGGCTTTTATGGCGCAAGGTAAAGGAAGTTACCATATCTCATTTTAATAAAATAACACGGCCTGATAATCTTGCCATGATTGAATATACTGAACCGGGATTAATTGCACTGGATGAAATAGACAAAAAAGATTTTGATGCCTTTGTGGTTGTTGATTCACAGCCGGATCATAATCCGCGGTTTCTGGAATTTGATTTTGATGCAATAATTGATCATCATCCGGTAAGTTGTGAAAATGCAGTCCATGTCGATATCAGGCCTGAGTACGGCGCATGTGCAACGATCATGACAGAGTTTATTAAATCAAAAAAAATCAAACCATCTTCAAAACTTGCCGCAGCTCTTATGCTGGGCATCAAGACCGATACATCGGATTTCACCCGCCAGGCAAGCCTGAGGGATATCCGAGCTTTTCAATTTCTTTATAAATTTGCGGATAAAAATATTGTTACAAAGGTTGAGCGGGCAGTACTTACCCAGGAGGACCTTGATTTAGTGGGCCATGCCATAAAAAAGAAAAAAATCCTTAATAATCGTGTCTTTTTCCATGCAGGTAAAATATTAAGTCCCGATGCACTTGTGGTTGTGGCAGATTTTTTTCTCACCATTTCAAGGGTTAACTGGAGTATTATTTCGGGAATATATGAAAAACAGCTGATCATTATCATAAGAAATGACGGTTTGAGAAAAGGGGCTGGGAATACTGCAAAACAGGCCTTTGCCATGTGCGGTTCTGCAGGAGGACATAAAACAATGGCAAGGGCTGAACTTGAGATGAAGCTTGTACGCAGGGAAATCAGATCCTCAGGTGCAAAAAACATTGAAGACTGGATCATATCGGTCATTAATAAAACTGGCGGAAAGAAACTCGAATAAAACAATAAACAATAAACAAGGAGAAAATTGATGAAGAAATTTGCATTATTTGTTTTTAACGGAGATCCCATGTGCTTTATTCATGTGTTGCTTAATGCCATGAATATGAAGGAAAGAGGACACGACGTCAAAATAATTATGGAAGGTTCAAGCGTAAAATTGATTCCTGAACTTTTTACACCTCAGCATCCTTTAAACAAATTATGGGGAAAGGCGATTGATCAGGACCTGGTGGAAGGCGCATGCAGAGCGTGCTCAGCTAAGCTTGGCACCCTGAAAGATGCAGAGAACCATGGCATTAAACTTCTTGATGGCATGGCCGGGCACCCTTCCATGACAGAATTCATGGATAATGGTTTTGAAATAATAACGTTTTAATTTTGAAAGAGTAAAAGGGCAGGGCAGTACAATGGTTCAAACAGGAAAAAAAGGTGATACCAGTCAAGGACAATCCAGCGACGTAATTATTATAGGCGGTGGAATTACAGGTCTTTTTTCAGCGTATTACCTGACCCAGGCAGGTAAAAAAGTCAGAATTATTGAGAAAGACCTGGTGGGTTCAGGAGCGTCCCACGGTAATTGCGGACTCCTTGTCTTCAGTGATCTTCTTCCCCTGTGCACTCCGGGAACCGTGCAGTCGGAACTGGTGCG
>WFQS01000550.1 GCA_015486915.1 Desulfobacteraceae bacterium | reverse complement strand
TACTTTAGTTTGAAACAGCATGTTTTGTATGGCTTCAAACTGACCGCCATGGACGGTTCTGAATTTTAAGGACCGTAGAATTAAATATTTTTAATGGACATGATGCGAAAATACGAAGCTGTGGCTATGTATTACAAAATATTTAAGTTCTTTCATATAACCGCCATGAGGCGGATCTGGAGACTCTCAGATAGCCTCACAACAAATATAGAAACTCTTATTCTTAAAGGAACTTAGCAGGAGTTTCATATAAAAAGAACAATTTAAGAGACTTGATTAATGGCTGATTTTTTTTCAGAAATGTTAAGTAACAAAACTTTTTTTCTCATTGCAGGCCCATGTGTGATTGAGAGCTATGAGACAACCCTGCAGACTGCAGAATATTTAAAAAAAATAACGGATAGACTTGATATCCCTTTTATATTTAAATCTTCTTTTGACAAAGCCAACAGGACATCAATGAAATCTTTTCGGGGACCGGGATTTATTAATGGCCTTGAAATACTTGATAAAATAAAAAAAAAGCTGGATATTCAAATTATTTCGGATATTCACCTTCCAGATCAGGCAGAAGAAGCAGCAAAAGTCCTTGATGTCATCCAGATACCCGCTTTTTTATGCAGGCAGACCGATCTTATCTGTGCAGCAGCTGAAACAAAAGTTCCTTTAAATATCAAAAAAGGGCAGTTTATGTCTCCATTTGAGGTTAAAAACGTTATAGACAAGGCTGAATCTGCAGGAAGCACCGACATCAGCATAACAGAAAGGGGATCAAGCTTTGGCTATAATAATCTTGTTGTCGATTTCAGGTCCATTGATATTATAAAAAATATGGGTGTTCCCGTTGTTTTTGATGCAACTCACAGTGTTCAGCTTCCAGGCGGCAGTGGTACGTCATCGGCAGGGGAAAGACAATTTGCGCCTACCCTTGCAAAAGCAGCCGTTGCAGCAGGAGTTGACGGAATATTCATTGAAACTCATCCAGACCCTGACAGGGCTTTATGTGACGGCCCCAATTCCATTCCCCTTGATCAGATAGAGCATCTTCTGAAAACGCTTGCGGCAATTAAAAAAGCAATAACTGCCATGAGGCCGGACTGAATATATCCGGATGGACCTCGCGGCATAGCATAAAAAAACCACCCTGATACTCAAAGTTTTTCACATAAAATTTAAATCAGCGAATTATTAAAAGCCATGATCCAAACAAAACTTAAAAAAATAAAACTTCTTCTTCTCGATGTTGACGGTATTCTCACCGATGGAAGCATCATGTACACCGGCAGAGGAGAAGAAATAAAAATATTCAATGCAAAAGACGGACTTGGGATAAAACTTCTCATAAAAGCAGGAATCAAAGTTGGCATTATTACCGGAAGAAAATCACAGGCACTTACATCAAGGTGCCATGATCTTGGTATTGATATTGTTTTTGACGGTATACAAAATAAAATTAAAGCCCTTGAAACAATATTGAAGCATACGGAAATCACACCTGAAGAAACGGCTTTTGCAGGTGATGACCTTCCCGATCTTCCAGTAATGAAAAGAGTCGGATTATCCATTACCGTTCCCGATGCATCCAGACATGTTATTGACAGAGCTGACATGGTAACAGCTTTCCAAGGAGGCCATGGTGCTGTCAGGCAGATCTGCGAAGATATTTTAAAAGCAAAAAATTTGTGGGAAAAAACAATGGCGGAATTTCTTTTATGAGATTAAAACTGAAATTGAAACCTTTCACACAAAAAAATCTGAAAATAATATTTGTTTTAATACTTGTTTTTATTGTGTCAGGCCTGTGTGCAATATATTTCCATAAAAAATTCTCATCGAGAACTATTTTAATAAATAAATTAAAAATTGATTCAAAAGCTTCCCTTGTACTGAACACCATGCATCAGACATCCACTAAAAACGGAATAAAAGATTGGACCCTTGATGCATCTTCGGCAAAATTGCTGAGAGATAAAAACAAAGCTGTATTGGAAGATGTATCAATTGTTTTTTTCATGAAGCAATCTCAAAAAATTTTCCTTTCATCAAAACATGGAACACTTGATACAAAGACACATGACATGACATTCTCAGACCATGTTAATGCAAAATTTAACGGATACACACTGCAAACTGATACCTTGCATTATAACGAAAAAAGACATATTATATACTCCATGGATCACGTCAGAATAAATAATGGCCATGATTCTGTTATTGACGGAGATTCCTTAACCATAGACATAAATAAAGGCAAAACCATTATTAAAGGAAACGTAAAGGGAGTTTTCAGTGAAAAATCGGATTTTTTTAAAAACAATTTATAAAAAAATAAACTGCTTAAATTTTTTAATTATTCTGTTTCTGTGTTTTTCTTTTCTTAATGCAGGTTCCATAT
>WFQS01000549.1 GCA_015486915.1 Desulfobacteraceae bacterium | reverse complement strand
TAAAAAATGTCGTTGAACGTGCAGTTATACTATGCGAAACCAATTGTATTGCATTAAAGGATATGCCTCTGTTTGAAGATAAAAATGAAATTGAAGAGATTAGCGAAATTATACCAAAAACAAATGAAGACTTAAAAATTTTGAAAAAGGAGATCCGCAGGAAGGCTGTAAGTAAAGTGGAAAAAAATTTTATTTTAAATGCCCTTGCAGAAAACAACTGGAATGTGACAAAAGCCGCAAAAAAAACGGGTCTGCAAAGGACAAATTTTCAGGCTCTGATGAAAAAACATAAAATATTGCGTCAATCATAATTTCAGTTCAATATAACCGCCATGAGGCGGATCTGGATTGGCCCGGATTTGCCTAAAAGAATCGAAGATTCTGACGAAAAATTAAAGCCACACTTTTTTTACAGGAATTGAGGAGTAAGGCACTTAATTGACTGCAGCAGGAAAAGTAAATATTCGACTTATACTGTAAAGGTTTGGACGAATATTTACCAGGAAAAATATACGGAAGACAGAACATAAGGATATTCAACAATATGGCTGATGGTGTAAAAAAAAGAATAGAATACGGAAATGAAAGACCAGCTGGAAAACAAGATAACGGCCATGAGGCCGAGCTGAACTGCGCTTCTGTGCCTCTCAACGAACATAGAAAGGGCATCAGTTACGCTGTCAAAAATGAGCTCTTTCATATAAACTCCGGGAAGGTTGAAAATAAAAGCAAAGTTGAAGATAAAAAAAAAATTGTAGAAAACCATCACAAAGCAGGACGCGGTAATCCACCAAAACATGCAGAAAACAATAAAGAGGTGGAAAAAGAAGCAGAGTTTCTTCAAAAAGAATTGACACGCCATTCTTACAGGTATCATGTCCTGGATGATCCTGAAATATCAGACGGTGAATATGACAGGATGATGGCAAGACTTCTCGTTATTGAAGAAAAACACCCTTATCTTTCCAGGCCTGATTCTCCAACGAAAAGAGTAGGGGGGCCTCCCCTTGAATCCTTTGCAAATGCAAGGCATTCAATACCCATGTTAAGCCTTGATAATGCATTTAATGATTCTGATATCCTTGATTTTCATCACCGTATTACAAAAATTTTAAAGACAGATGAAATTTTTTATACTGTTGAGCCTAAACTTGACGGTCTTGCCATTGAACTGAGATATGAAAATGGTCTTTTAACACTTGCCACAACAAGAGGTGATGGTACCACAGGTGAGGTTATCACTGCAAATGCAAGGACAATCAATACAATACCGCTGAAACTTTTGAAATTAAAGCGATGCAGTGCAGCAGAGGACAAAGAGATAACCGGAACCTGTAAACCTGATTCAACAGGTAATAATAGTTATGTAAATAGAAATGATTCAGAGGAAGCACAAATTCCGGAGTTACTTGAGGTCAGGGGAGAAGTTATAATAAACAGGATGGATTTTGAAAAACTTAACAGATTGCGCCTTCAAAAAGGACTTGCCTTATTTGCAAATCCAAGAAATGCCGCAGCAGGGTCTTTACGTCAGCTTGACTCAAAAATTACAGCGTCAAGGCCCCTGGAAATTTTTGTCTATGGTGTTGGCCTGGTTAAAGGCCTTGAGTTTAAAACACATTCTGAACTTCTTCATATTTTAAAGAATCTTGGATTCCGCATTAACCCATTGATAGAAGAAAAAATTTCAATTAAACAGGCGCTGGCATGTTTCAGGAAACTTGAAACATTAAGAGAGACCCTTCCCTATGAAATTGACGGCATGGTGATAAAACTTGACAGTATTGAACATCAGGAAATTCTCGGTGTTAAGCGCAGGAGCCCGAGATGGGCAATTGCATATAAATTTCCCGCTGTTGAAGAGACAACGAAAATTAATGATATAATTGTACAGGTGGGAAGGACAGGCACCCTTACCCCGGTTGCTCTGCTTGAGCCTGTGAATATCGGAGGAGCCATTGTCTCAAGGGCAACTCTCCACAATGAAGATGAGATCAAACGCAAAGATATCCGAATAAATGATCATGTACTGGTCATCAGATCAGGTGATGTTATTCCCAAAGTTGTTAAAGTGATTAAATCAAAGCGCACAGGTGATGAAAGAATTTTTATAATGCCTGACAGATGCCCTGTATGTAAAAGCCATGTCAAGAGAATAAAAGGTGAAGCCGCTGTAAAATGTATTAATGCATCATGTCCAGCCCAGGCAAAACAGAGAATAAAACATTTCGTATCAAAGGCTGGGTTTGACATGGATGGGATTGGTGCACAATTTGTGGATCAGGCAGTGGAAAAAGGTCTTATTCATTCATTTGCAGATCTTTTTACCCTTGAAAAAGAAGATCTTTTATCCATGGAACGTATGGGAGAAAAATCCGCGGAAAATATTCTTAATGCGGTAAAGTCGTCAAAATCAGTTTCATTAAAGCGTTTTCTTTTTGCCCTTGGAATTAACCATACAGGAGAAAATGCAGCAGGCTTGATTGCTGAAAAATTTTTTGATCTTAATGAAATTATAAAGGCAAATCCGGAAGATTTCCTGTTAATTGAAGGTATAGGCCCTAAAACTGCGGCCTCAGTTCACGATTTTTTTACAAATTCTGATAACCTTGCAGTTGTTGACAGGTTGATAAACAGCGGTGTTGTTATTGAAAATCCTTTATGGAACCGTTTTCATACATTGAAACGTTCCGAAACAGATCAAAATTTTGGCATGCAGGGACAATTCGGTATAATGGATAATCCGGACGTAATTGAAAGTCCGGAAACAGCACATTCTGCCGGAACAGCAGATGGTAAACAAACAGGGGACATACAAAGCCTTACAGGGAAAAAATTTGTGCTCACAGGTGCAATGGAAAATCTGACAAGATCACAGGCAAAGGAAATGCTTGAAAATGCCGGCGCCAAAGTAACATCTGCCGTCAGCTCAAAAACAGATTTCCTTGTTGCAGGAAAATCACCGGGAAGCAAACTTGCAAAGGCAAAAGATATCGGCGTGACGGTCATTGACGAAACAACGCTTGAGAAAATGCTCTCAAGCGTTGTTTAAGGATTATGGAAATATAAAATACGCCAATAGTACGGCGTTATACTTTGAGAAAGCAGCCCAAGTGGAAACCGGGATCAAAAGAAATAAAAAAGCATCAGGAATGTAAATATTTTTTTATTCATGATAATTACCTTTATTCTCAATGGTATAGTTTTACAATATTATTTTTTCCTGCGAATACCCACAAGTCCAATCAGGCCTGAAAACAGGAGGATGGCCGCACTGGGAATTGGTACAACTGAAGTGTCGCCAGAGATTGTCGTACCATTAGATCTAAACGCTGCAAATGTTGAAGACGGGGCAAAGGCCAGTCCAAAAAAGCCATCAGTTGTTCCGGTGGGTAGAACGCCTTCATCATTATTATAGAATACAAAAGCACGATAGTATGAATCAAATTCATTCAGACTGTCAAGATCTATTCCAAGGTCAGATAAAGGTTGATATTCAACGGAAGGAAATCCATCATTTGAATTAGTATCTGTAAAAGTTGGTATTGACCATACTGAGTCAGGTATATTTACTGCTACCACACCCTGCCATCCTGACCGCGTAGACCGGGCATAGTCAAACCCATAATTATTCCCAACTGCAAATGCGAATATATCATCATAAGATGTTTCTACAGTAAATTCCACTGTGGAAGCTCCATTATATGATTCTGAGATATTCAGGGCGTTTGTAATAGCATAGGAAGGTGCAGAAAAGATACATAACAATAAAAACAGCACGGCAGAGATACGTAAAAAATTGAATTTCATAGGGCCTCCTGATTAAATTAATTTATTGATTGTGTCTATAATTTAGCCAATCATTCAAAAATATAAAAAATAAATATTAATTTTTAAATGCAAAAAATGTACCTTAAATTTGTTGTTTAAAAATTAATTATGTAAGTAACTGTAAAAATAACATTTTTTATCAATTTCCTATTAAT
>WFQS01000548.1 GCA_015486915.1 Desulfobacteraceae bacterium | reverse complement strand
ACTCTAATAAATAAAGGTACTTTGAAGGAGTTTCTTAAGAAGCTATTTAATTATTAAAGAGAATCAGATCTTACCAAGAATAAGCCTCTGTGGGTCGCATTTTTTTCTTAAAATTTTCAATTCTTCCAAACTTGGTGGCCTTACTTCCTCTGCCATGGAGACATCAACCTCAAATTCCATGTTATCTATGATTTTTTCTTTTTTTACACCTGGATAATATCCATGCAGGTACATCTGCTTTGTTGTATCATGAAAACGCATAACAGCCATATCTGTGATAATTACCTCGGGACCGCCCGGGGCAAGACCTGCATTTTTTCTGCCGTCAGCGCCATCAAGATGGCCAGGGCTGGTCAGATAATCCAGTTTATTAACAAATTTTCTTTTTTCATGCTGCATGAAGATAATGCTTCTTGGAACAAAAGATGCTACATCGCATGCACCTCCGCTTCCTGAAAAACGGACATCGGGATTGAAATAATCTCCGATAACAGTGGAATTTATATTCCCGAATTTATCTATCTGGGCTGCACCAAGAATACCGATGACATTTTTCCCTGTTATCCGGTTCTGCATTGTTGCAAAGGCATCAAGAAGTCCTCCGTTTAAAGATGCCCCGAACATGACACGGGAATCTGCAACAGCCATGGGAATTTCATCCAATTGTGCATCAATGGCACCTGTTTCAAAAAATATGACACTTTCCGGGGCATTTATATTTTTTGCAGCCATTGCGGCAAGCATTGAAATTCCAGTACCGCAAAACACTATATCACCATTTCTGATCTGTCTTGCAGCAACTATGGTCATCATCTCTCTTGAGGTGTATTTCATCTTTTAAATCCCTTTTTAACTTCGAATTAAATCTGTGGCATACCCGGTGGATGAATTCGCCTTTATAGCTTTGATACGCTCTTTTCCAATTAGATTTATCAAATCTTCATGAGTTTTGATATTATATATATATTTTTCAAGGTATTTTTTATACAGATTCTCGTCCCCGGCCCATCCTGCATAATCATTTAAATAAACAGGATCATAATCATAATATTTGTAACAGGCCGTGGGATAGGCACCATGGGGCACATGTACAACTGCATCTACATTGATAAAAGGAATCTGGTTCTGGTCCGGGCTGGTTCTGATTTCTCCTGTGTCAATCAGTTCCTCGCAGGTCAGAATAAGATGCTTTGCTGATTTTGCCTGTTCCGTATCTGCAAAACTCAAACCCTGTATACGTCCTGTACCCTGTTTATCAGCCTTTTGAACATGGATAATTGTAACATCGGTATTGATGGCTGGAACAAGAACTACTTTTGCTGTATTCAGCCAGTCCCCAAACGGGTTGTCCATTGTAATAAGTTTCTCATCGGGCAGTTTGGGATCATTGAGCCTGCTTTTCCTTGAAAAACCCCATTTCTTAACAATATCCGTACCAAGAGAAGAACGTACAGGAAGAAAAGGTATGCCCATTGATCCTGCAAGAAACCTCAGTGTCATCTGATAGTTGGAATAATCCTCAATCTTAATCACACCTTTTTGTACAGCTTTTTTAAAACGAATGCATGTTGCTGCAAATTTTCCATTACCCCCATAGGCGATCTCTATTTTTTTTACACATCCAGCCCCAATCAACTCATCTACTCCCTGGCCATTTGAATGGGCATACAGGTGAAGGTTTTTAATTTTTTGACGGATAATTTCATACACCGCTGCCATTGGGTTTCTGTTAATGGTAAAACCCCCTATGGAAATATGACTTCCATTTTTGATATATTTTGTTACTGCCTCTTCAAGCCCCATTATTTTATTCTGTCTTGTTTTCACGGAAAAGCCCTTTTTATTTATTGCAATATGTTTCATATTATGGCACGGTGTTTCTTATTATGCATCAGTTCATAATTGAATACTATGCAGTGGCATTAAAGTCAATATTTACTTATTTCTTCAGATCGGCTTCATGGCCGTAACAAATGGAGTTTAATTGGATGAAACAAAATGGTAAAATCAATTCCGTTGAAAAGGCACTCGTGGTTTTAATGGCATTCAGTGGGGAAAAATCATCTTGGGGAGTCAGGGAGTTAAGCGCACACCTTGGTTTCAGTCCTTCCACCATCCAGAGGATATTACGCACTCTGAAAAAATACGGTTTTATCAGGCAGAATCCCGCAACAAAAAAATATTCCCTTGGCAACATCTATTTTTCTTTTTTACGTTCCCTCCAGGATGAATATCCCGTTACACGGCTATCCATTCCATATATGAAACGGCTTTTATCAGGTACACGGGAAACAGTACATCTCAATGTGATAGATACAGACGGATTATCACGTATCTGCATCAATTCCCTTGAATCGTCCCGGGAATTAAAAGCAAGCCAGGCCATTGGAACCCGTGCCCCGCTCTATGCAGGTGCAACTTCAAAATGCCTGCTGGCCTTTTCCCCGGAAAAATTTATTGATAATTACATGGAAAATATAAAACTGTCCCCGTTAACCGGGAACACTATAGTAAAAAAGGATCAACTCCTTAATGAACTTAGCATGATCAAAAAACAAGGCTATGCGTCAAGTATGGCGGAAACCACCCATGGACTCGGAGCTTTGAGCGTGCCTGTATTTACCTTCAGCAATGGGAAATCCCTGCTTGCCGGGATAAGCCTTGCAATACCGGAAATAAGATTTAATAATGATAAGCACCGCATGCTGTGCATAGAGCAACTGCTTTTTGTTTCAAAAGAATTTTCAAGAATAACAGCCTGAAAAAAAATTATATTGCAAAAATCATAAAAAAAAGTTAACCCTTTATTAACTATTTAACAGCTTACTTATAACTATAAAAAAGAAAACAAAAGTATACATATGAAACTCCTGCAAAATTTCTTTAAGAATCAGAGTTTCAAAAAAAATAAAAATTCAAGGAGACAAAATGAACGAACATGATCTTGTAAAAAAAACTGCAAGGACAGCAGAATTGTATTTCAGCACTGTGAAGGATGAAGACAAACCCTACAAATTATGGAGACATTTTGACAAGGATCTTGCAAGGGATCTTTCCCTTTTTATTACCGGGAAAATGTATGCAAGGGAAAAAATTCCCCACCCTACAAGACAGCTTGTTGCCGTTGCATGCTTAACTGTTCTTGCAAGATACGATGAATTAAAACTTCATATTCATGCAGCCTTGAATGTGGGTTGTTCAAAGGAGGACGTTGCAGAAGTGATTTTCCAGACGGCCATTTACGGTGGAATGCCCGCTGCAAATTCCGGCCTTGAAGCGCTTAAGGAAGTTCTTGAAGAAAGGAATGAAAATAAATAAAAGCTCAGTTCAGCTCTGCCCCATGGCAGTTTATATGAAAGAGCTCACTTTTGACAAAGCAACAAATACTCTTTCTATGTTCGTTGAGAGGCACTGTAACGCAGTTCAGATCCGCCTCATGGCAGTTATAAAGGAACCGATTTTTTCAATGGCCTCACGACCCTCTGGAAGATACCTTGCAAAATACTGCCATACATGGAACATTCCCTCCCAGATCTCAAGCCTGGCATCTACTCCCGATTGCTGGGCTTTTTCTGCAAGCATGACTGCATCATCTTCCAGTACCTCATTTGATCCAACCTGGATCAGCATGGGGCAGAGTCCTGAAAGATCGCCGTTTAAG
>WFQS01000547.1 GCA_015486915.1 Desulfobacteraceae bacterium | reverse complement strand
TAATAAATGGTTTGGGAAACTCCATGTATTACAGGATATTAATCTCCATGTGGCATCGGGTGAAGTTGTTGTTGTCTGCGGCCCCAGCGGTTCAGGAAAATCCACTCTTATAAGATGCATCAACCGCCTTGAGAAAATCCAGGAAGGAGAAATCATGGTGAACGGGGTCAATATCCATGACAGGTCTGTCAATCTGACTAAGCTGAGAGCTGAAATCGGATTTGTGTTTCAGCAGTTTCACCTTTATCCCCATATGACAGCCCTGGAAAACGTAACTCTCGCACCGATGAAGGTGAAAAAAGTCAAAAAGGCGGAAGCCGAGAAAATCGGCATGGAAAAACTTGAACGGGTGGGGCTTGGTGATAAATACAAATCCCATCCGTCCCAGCTTTCAGGAGGACAGCAGCAGAGGGTAGCCATCGCAAGAGGGCTTGCAATGTCTCCTGAAATCATGCTGTTTGACGAACCCACAAGTGCCCTTGATCCTGAAATGATAGGTGAAGTTCTGGATGTTATGACAAAACTTGCCTCTGAAGGGATGACCATGTGCGTTGTAACCCATGAAATGGGATTTGCAAGGCAGGTGGCAGAAAGGGTTGTGTTTATGGATGAGGGCCGGATCATTGAGGAGGGTGAGCCCGCTGCATTTTTTGATCATCCTCAAACCGACAGAGCTGCAAATTTTATCAGCAGAATCCTCACCCATTAAATCGTTGATTCATCAGTGCCTTACTCCTTAATTTCCTGTCTTTTATGACAGAAATCCGGTGGTAAGGCATTGGAAATGAAAAAAAATTAAGCAACTGCTCCACGGATTGGCCGAACCTGTTCAATTTTTGCCATTCGCACCGGAGAATGCAACGCCGTCCATTGCCATAAATTCCTCAACGATCATTTCACCAACGCTGACGGGTTGACGTTTTGTTAAAATCATTTTAAACCTCATTTATATTTATGATTGTCAAGGTAAATTTCATTCGCCTCTCCCCGTTCATCATCCCAAATAAAAATTATACGCCATTGCTTATTCACACGTATGGAACATTTTCCCTGTAGTTGTCCGGATAACTTTTCAAAATGATTACCGGGTGGACTTTTTAAATCAGCTTTGCACGTTGCGTCATCCATTAATTTCAAACTTGACTTTATATATCAATGTAATTACAATAATTACATAAAAATTTTAATGAAAAATAAGGAGAATATCCATGGAAAAACAATTTCGAGCAAGGGATGTCAAGTTAGTCCCTATTGGAAATTCTAAAGGAATTCGCATACCCAAACCACTCCTTCAAAAATATGGCCTTCAAAATTCTCTTTTACTCGAAGAAACAGACAGAGGATTGCTTCTTCGTAAAAAAGAAGACCGCAAGCTTTCTTGGGAAGATACATATAAAGCCATGGCGGATGAAAAGGAACATTGGAACGATTTTGACACAACTCTTCTTGATGGATTGGAAGATGAAGACTTTGAATATTAAAAGGTACGAAATATATTTTGCTGACCTCAACCCCACGATAGGAAGTGAGATAAAGAAAGTACGTCCAGTTGTTATTATTAGCCAGGATGAAATGAATCAATATCTAAAAACCGTTGTCATATGCCCCTTGACGTCAAAGTTGCATCCACAGTGGAGAGCCCGGCTTCAGATTAAATGTGCAAATAAGAATGCTGAAGTAGCTGTTGACCAAATACGCACTATCAGCAAAAAAAGATTGAAAAACAAACTTGATAAATTGTCAAAAATCAAAGCTGCTCAATTGCGTAAACTCATAACTGATATGTACGGTGAATAACCTTCTTTTTTAATTTTATCCGATTCCAAACAAGCAATAAAAATATTGCTTTGACAAGGCAAATTTGATATTAAAAAAAGTTTATAACGGCTGCATCATGATTTGGGCTTGCTCCCAATCTGTTAGGAAAAAATTTAGATTTTAATAAAAGTATGAAATTTATTCCCTGTTCTGCAGGGAGTGTTTTAAAAAAAGAAGGTTTTCATATTTTTTGCAGGGATTATTTTAATTAACTGCCATGAGGCAGATCTGAACTGCGTTACAGAGCCTCTCAACGAATATAGAAAGAGCATTTGTTACTTTGTCAAAATAGAGCTCTTTCTTATAAAAGGAGAATGATATGTCAAATATGATTTCAGAGGATGGATTATCCTTTGATGATGTGCTGCTTGTGCCTGAGTATTCTGCTGTATTACCTGATCAGGTTGAAACGGGTACAAGGCTTACAAAGGAAATTGATCTGAATATTCCCATTATAAGTGCTGCAATGGATACCGTGACCGAAGCTCACACTGCCATAAGCATGGCAAGGGCCGGAGGCATGGGCTTTATTCACAGAAATTTAAGTATTGAAGAACAGGCCGTTGAAGTTGACAGGGTAAAAAAATCTGAAAGTGGAATGATAGTTGATCCAATTACCGTTGATCCTGATACATCCATTGCAGATGTACTTAAGATTATGGCAAAATACAGGATTTCCGGTATACCTGTGACAGATGGTGATAAACTTGTGGGTATTGTGACCAACAGGGATCTGCGGTTTGAGACAAATCTTGGAAAACCGACAAGTGATGTTATGACAAAGGAGAATCTCGTTACTGTACACGATGGATGCTCCCTTGAAGAATCCAAGGAGATACTCCACCAGCACAGGATTGAAAAACTTCTCGTTGTTGATAAAGATAAAAAACTCACAGGACTTATTACAATAAAGGATATTGAAAAAATTAGAAAATATCCCAATGCATGTAAGGATTCCATGGGAAGACTTCGGGCAGGAGCTGCAATAGGAGTTGGCTCTGACATGATGAACAGGACGGAAGCCCTGCTTAAAGCAGGTGCTGATGCCATTGTAATTGATACTTCACACGGACACTCACAAAATGTTTTAAATGCGATAATGAAAATTAAAAATGCATTTCCTGACTGCCAGATCATTGCTGGAAATGTTGCCACTGCAAAGGGTGCAAAAGCATTGATTGATGCCGGTGTTGATGCAGTTAAAATCGGAATAGGCCCGGGTTCCATCTGCACAACAAGGATCGTTGCAGGTGTTGGAGTTCCACAGTTGACAGCTGTTTTAAACTGCAGAAAAGTTTCCGAAGAAACAGGAGTTCCATTGATTGCAGACGGAGGAATCAAATTTTCAGGAGATATAACAAAAGCCCTTGGCGCAGGAGCACATTGTGTGATGCTTGGAAGTCTTCTTGCCGGAACAAAGGAAAGTCCCGGAGAGATTGTAATTTATCAGGGCAGAAGCTATAAAGCCTATCGGGGAATGGGATCGGTTGAGGCAATGAAAAAAGGCAGCAGTGACAGGTATTATCAAAAGGACAGTCCTGCAGATGAGACGCTTGTTCCTGAAGGTATAGTTGGAAGGATTCCATATCGGGGAACTGTGGGGGAGAATATAGTTCAGATGCTCGGTGGTATCAAGGCCGGCATGGGGTATCTCGGGGCTGTAAACATTGAAGAATTAAGGAAAAAGGCAAAATTTGTCAGAATTACTGCTGCAGGTCTCAGGGAAAGCCATGTTCATGATGTTATCATAACAAAGGAAGCACCGAATTACAGTGTTGACAACATGAAATAAATTTTTTGCGCAATTATTTCAACTTTATTGTTTTTTTTGAAATTCAAACCCTTTTTTGCTGCAAGGTAAGCTTATAAAAATGACCAGCACCTCTTCAAAATTTTATCATCTCCATGTTCATACGGAATATTCCCTGCTTGACGGAGCAATCCGCATAGATTCCCTTCTTGAAAAAGCAAGGCAGTTTGGCATGGACAGTATTGCCGTAACTGACCATGGCACAATGTTCGGAATTGCCGAGTTCAATGAAAAAGCAAGAAAAGCATCCATTAACCCCATTATCGGATGTGAAATGTATGTTGCGCCGAGAACAATTGCAGATAAAACAGTGGAGGATAAAAAAGGACTGAGACACGTTGTACTCCTTGCAAAAAACAGGCAGGGATATTCCAATTTATGCAGGCTTGCCTCCATTGCCCAGTTAAAGGGGTTTTACTATAAACCAAGAATCGACAGGCAGCTGCTCAGGGAATACAGTGAAGGACTCATCGCATTAAGTGCGTGCCTGAAAGGGGAAATTTCCCAGTATATTATTCAGGACAGGTATGATGATGCCGATGCCACCGCTGAATTCTATCTTAAAACATTTGGTGAGGACAACTTTTTCCTTGAACTTCAGCACAATGGATTAAAACTTCAGGACAGGGTTAACAGCGGCCTTGTGGACATGAGTAAGAGACTTTCCATTCCCCTTGTTGCAACCAATGACTGTCATTACCTCTCAAAAAAAGATTCCAGTGCACACGAGGCGCTTTTATGCGTCCAGACCGGCAGGACCCTGAATGATCCCAAAAGGTTTAAATTTGATTCAGACGAGCTTTATTTAAAATCTCCTGAGGAGATGATAAAAGATTTTTCTGATTTTCCGGAAGCTATTGAAAACACGTGTAAAATTGCTGCAAGATGTGATGTTGAATTTGATGATAAATCCTATCATTTTCCCCGGTTTTCAACGGGCACAGATGAAAGTGTTGATGAAATATTTTTACGTCAGGTAAAAGAGGGGTTTGAAAAAAGGCTTGAAGAGATAAAACAAAAAAAATCTGCACAATTTGATGAAAAACCCTATCGGGAGCGCCTTGAATATGAAATCGGTGTGATTTTAAAAATGGGTTTCCCGGGTTATTTTCTCATTGTGGCGGATTTCATACGGTTTTCAAAGGAAAACAATATTCCGGTGGGGCCTGGAAGGGGTTCTGCTGCAGGCAGCATGGTTGCCTATTCAATGGGAATTACAGCCCTTGATCCCATAGAACACGGGCTTATATTTGAACGGTTTTTAAATCCATCACGTATCAGCATGCCTGATATTGATGTTGATTTCTGCATTGAAGGCAGGGAACAGGTATACAAGTATGTGGTGGATAAATACGGGGGCGGTGAATATGTATGCCAGATCATCACCTTTGGAAAATTAAAGGCAAGGGCAGTTATCCGGGATGTTGGCAGGGCCCTTGATATCCCGCTTGCTGAAGTTGATGAAATCGCAAAAATGATTCCCGAAGGTGTAAAAAATCTCACTGAAGCGCTGAAAGAAGTACCTGCAATATTAGAGAAAACAGAATCAGATCCCCTTAAAAAAGATCTGATTGATATTTCCCTTGTGCTTGAGGGCCTTCCAAGGCACGCTTCAACCCATGCTGCAGGCGTTGTGATTTCAGACAAACCCCTTGTTGAGTACCTGCCCCTTTACAAAGGAAAAGAGGGAGAGGTGATCACCCAGTTCAACATGACCTATGTTGAAAAAATAGGGCTTGTGAAGTTTGATTTTTTAGGGCTGCGGAACCTTACCGTTATAAAGAACACACTTGAACTTTTAAAAAAACAGTCAAAACCTGTCCCGGATCTTTTAAATATTGATATGGAAGATGAAGCAACCTTTGATCTTCTGTGCAATGCTGACACTTTAGGTGTTTTTCAGCTTGAAAGTTCGGGGATGAGGGGGCTGATTTCACGTCTCCAGCCAACAAAGTTCAGTGATATTGTGGCCCTTGTGGCCCTGTACCGTCCAGGCCCCTTAGACAGTGGAATGGCAGACACCTATGTTGAAAGAAAACACGGCCGTGAAAAAGTGGAGTATCTTTTCCCTGAGCTGGAACCCATTCTAAAGGAAACCTATGGTGTAATCCTCTACCAGGAACAGGTGATGAAAATTGCAGGGGTTCTTGCAAATTATTCCATGGCCGATGCCGACGGTCTGAGAAAGGCCATGGGTAAAAAGATCAAGGCCATGATGGCCGAGCACAGGGCATTGTTTTTAAAAGGTGCAAAGGAAAATCACCTCTCAGAAAAAAAGGC
>WFQS01000546.1 GCA_015486915.1 Desulfobacteraceae bacterium | reverse complement strand
TTTTTGTATCAAATTTTCTTGAAATGAACGGATATTGTGTTATATTTTATCTATTCTTAATCTAAAGGGGTTCATTCAAATAGTTAATGCCTGAACAAAAACATGAACATTTTCTCAAGTACAAGGCGGATGAAAATTTTAACCTTAAGTAATATATTTAGTACATTTAGTATTTCGAGGATTACAAATTTCACCCAACGCAGTAATTTTGGGAGTTAAATGAATATATATTGTTTAACATGAATCTTTAATCATATTTATAGAATTTATAAACAGGAGGTTTGGAAAATGAATGTTTCTTCATCAGTTAACCGACAGGGCTCCATTGCCAGAGTCAATTCTTTTATCATGAGCGTTTATAACTGGATGGCAATAGGTCTTGGTCTTACCGGTTTTACAGCATTTTACATTGCGCACAGCGAGACCATGCTTCAAATGATTTTTGGCAACAGGATGGTATTTTACGGGATTATTTTTGGTGAGCTTGGACTTGTTTTTTATCTCAGTGCCAGAGTGCAGAAAATCAAGGCCTCAACGGCAACGACTTTATTTGTGGTATATTCAATACTTAACGGGGTTACCCTTTCATCTATTTTTATTATTTACACAAGCAGTTCCATTGCCTCCACATTTTTCACCTGTGCACTTACCTTTGCCGTGTGCAGTGTTTACGGCATGGTGACAAAACGTGATCTTACATCCATGGGAGGATTTATGATCATGGGGTTGTTTGGAATCATCATTGCAAGCGTTGTAAATATGTTTTTGAGAAGTCCCGGGATGAATATGATCATATCCTATATAGGCGTTGTTGTCTTTGTTGGATTAACCGCGTATGATACGCAAAAACTGAAACAGATGGCCCTTACCCAGCCCGAAAATGCAAGCGGAGCCATGGTGAGAAAAGGTGCGATCATGGGAGCCCTGGCCCTTTATCTTGATTTCATTAATCTTTTTATAATGCTTTTGCAGATTTTCGGTGTTTCAAGGGATTAATTTAAAATTCTGCCCTTTTTTTATTTATTGTTTCAATTCGATACCGGATCTATAATTCATCCCGACATCCTGAATCTTTTTTTTACACGTGTAAGTGAAGAAATCAGGATGTCGGGCAAAAAAAGTCTATACCTGAACCACATTTATCGATTGACTGTTTTAGTACTTTTCCACTTTGTAGTAAAAATTGTGGAAACTGACAGTATGTGAAAACTGGTAGTATAATGCATTTTTTCCGCATACAATGCATTTTTTGCAATTGTATTCTAAGCCTTAATTCTAAAGCCATATGGGGTGAATTTCATCAAGCATATCCCTTGTGCTTTGAATCACTGAAGAGAGCCTGAAATATTTAAGCTCCATTCCAAGGCTTTTTGTTAAGAGTTTTAAATATGACAGTTCCTCTTCTGAAATATTCCAGGGTTCAGAATGATATATCCTCATTGCTCCAATAATTTTCCCCCTGACATTAACAGGTAGGGATATTATCGCCCTGATACCTTCTCTTTCAGCTTTTTCAGGGTATTGCAAAAGATTGCTGTTCTTAATATCCGGAATGATAACAGGTTTAAGATTTGATGCAAGTTTAATGCTTTTATCAACAAGTATTGGGCCTTTGTTGACGTAGGACATGCTCAATCCCTCAGTGGCAAGTATTTCCAGTTCTTCCGTTTTGGGATTGACAACAAAGATACTGGCCCCCTTGACTTCCATGGTTGTAACGATGAGATTGGTTACCTGGGAACCAAGTATAATTGGATTGTTTGCTTCAAATGCTGTTTCCAGTATTAATCTATACTCTTCAAGACCTATTTTATGATTGCTTGGCATAATTATCTCCTGTTTTTTTATGTAACACTCTTTACAACGGGCCATGATGGATAGAAATGTAACTCCTTCTTTTTGACCCGGATTCCATCAAAATTTTAATCCTGCAGCAGTTAATAATCCATTAATTCAATTGACAACATGTATCTCAACTTCCCTGCTGAAATACTGGATAAGTCTTTTAGATGTACTCCTGCTGAAATAATTGAGAATATTACCGGGGTTTCTGTTCAGCACTATCACATTTATTTTCTGAGATTCTGTAAATTTAATAATATCAATAACAATATCCTCCTTTAGAGGAGTAAATATGCAGTTTATATTATCACCGTCGAACCCCATATCTATCATTTCCTGCCGTACTTCAAACAGAGCATTTTTATGTTCCTTCTGGAGTGTCCTCAGATAGGAAGTCTGGCGTGTGATTTTTTCCATAATCGGATTATTACGCGTATCAATCACAGGGACAGGACTGTACGCATGAAACAATGTGATTTTTGCCTTTTCAGCATTGCCATACCCGTGTTTCACAAAACCAATTGATTTTTTATCATTTATGGTAAAATTATACGGTATCAATATGTTTTCTGCCATCATTCCCCCTTGAATTTAAGAAATTATAAAAAAATCATGAAAAAATTTGAGTATGTTTTCTCATTGTTAAAGTATCGTAACAATATAACAATACACGGCACTAAGATTTTACGGAACTGAAAATAAAAATAAGAGATTAAAATACATGGGCCAACAAAATTAAATTCTACAAATAAATATAATTCATAAATATCACAGCAGCTGATTTATGTAAATTTATTTTCAAGTTAAATCAATATTATATTAATTGACATTGGAGTTGCAATTTTGATAGCATGAATTATAGATTTTGAACAGAACATCCCTTTAGTGCCTTACCCCTGAATTTCTGTAATAAAAAAACAAGAAATTGAGGCAGACACATGGGTTGCGGGCATCGCTCGCTTTAGAATTAATCTTGAATGATATTTTCAGGCCACGACAGATTTGCTGCCGTTTTTGTTTGTAATCCCGACAGTATTTTAACCATTAATAATTTTTAAGATGGAGGGCATTATGACAGTTTCAATTATGATCCAAAGAACCGTGAAAGATCAAGCCACTGCCAAGAAATTAATTCCTTTAATTATTAAACTCAGGTCAAAAGCAATGGCTCAGCCGGGATTTTTGACCGGGCAGACCTTTACCTGCATGGATTGTGAAGGAGAGTATATGGTTATAAGTAGCTGGAATACCATTGAAGACTGGAATCGCTGGATGCACGATGAAGAACGACAGGCTATCCAGCGTAAAGTGGATGAGTTGCTGGGCGAAAAAACAGAATATCGTTATTATGAACCCGTTGTGGGCGGAATTGTTCCAAAATTTTAAAATGATGATCAGTTAATATTATATTTTTATTTTACTTAGAAGAAAGATGCTTAAAAGTATTTATAAAGGCCATTTTCTTTGTTCAAGAAAATGGCCTTTTTGTGTAAACGGCCATGAGGCCGAGCTGGACTGCGCTGCGGAGCCTCACAACCAACATGGAAAAAGCATTTGTGACTCTATCGAAATAGAGTTCTTTTTTATAAAAAGGCAAAGCTTTAATTTTTTAATGCTTTATGGGTAAAGCTTGATTTTTCAATTAAAAACTGAGAATATCGCTATGGTCGTAATATTTTATGTTGTTTTAAATTTTTATGGGTTCAAAAAGCCCCTGGATAATTAAAAAATAAATTAAAAGCTAAAAAAACTAATATGATTATAAAAGAAGCAGTAAAAGTTTTAAGGGAAGAAGCCGGTGGGATCCTTCATTTGACCCAGAAAATAGGGCCGGAATTTGAGGAGATGGTGAAAATAATATGCTCTTCAACGGGAAGAGTTATTGTATCTGGAATCGGCAAGTCAGGACTTATCGGCAGGAAAATTGTTGCAACTCTCACAAGTACGGGCACCAATTCAATTTTTCTTCATCCGGTGGAAGCCATGCACGGAGATCTTGGCATGGTTGCAAAAGAGGATGTTTTTCTTGCAATTTCAAACAGTGGAGAAACAGGTGAGCTGAATGTTCTTCTTCCCTCCATCAGGGAACTTGGATGTAAAATGATTGCTTTCACAGGCAACCCCGGTTCTTTCATGGCAGATAACTGCGATATCGTAATTGATACCGGTGTTGAAAAAGAAGCCTGTCCCCTTGGACTTGCCCCGACCTGCAGCACCACAGCCCAGCTTGCCATGGGGGATGCTCTTGCCGTTGTACTGATAAATGAAAAACATTTCAAGATTAGTGATTTTAAAAAATCCCATCCAGGTGGTGCCTTAGGTCAAAGGCTTTCCTGCAGGGTGGGAGAAATCATGTTTAAAAATTCATCCTTTCCCTCGGTCCCTCCCGGCTCAGCCATGACTGCTGCAATTAAAGAAATGGAAGAATATAAGCTTGGAGTTGTACTTATTTTAGATGAAATGAATCGATTATCAGGTATAATAACCGACGGAGATGTCAGGCATTGTATCGCAGCTGATATAAATGATTTTCTCAACACTCCTGTTGAAACTGTCATGACCGATAATCCTTTGACCATTTCAGCTGATTCGCCTCTTTATGATGCTTTAAATATGATGGAGAAATACCAGATTACCGTACTGCCCGTCACAGGTAAAGACAAAACAATGGAGGGTATCCTTCACCTCCATGATATTCTTGGTAAAGGGGCTTTTAAATTCAATGGCTTGGATCATAATACAAATAAAAAAAGGGAATAAAAGCGAGGATGGAAATGGACACTGAAAATCTGATGACTGAAATTCAACGGCTTGGACCTTCGAATATTTTTTCTCCACTGAATGGAAAAATCAAGGGAGGATACACAAAAAGATTTATTGCAGATGACAGCAGGGTCATTATCAATGTTCAGAAGCAGAAGGTAATGGAATATATTAGTAAAAAAATTGACCTTCCAAGCTTTGAACTTGCAGGCCCAAGGGAAAAAATTTATTTTGACCCAAGCAAGTTAAAATGTGCCATTGCAACTTGTGGCGGGCTTTGTCCGGGCCTTAACGATATCATAAGATCCATTGTCCTTGAACTTTACCACTGCTACGGCGTCAGAAATATTTACGGTATGAAATACGGCCTTCAGGGCTTTATTCCTGATTACGGTCACAAAGTTATTGAGCTTAAGCCTGAATCAGTGTCAAATATACTTGATATGGGCGGCACTATCCTTGGTTCTTCACGGGGCACCCAGGATATAGGAGCAATTGTTGATTGTCTTGAAAGAATGAATATAGGAATACTTTTCATGGTGGGTGGTGACGGGACCCTTGTTGCTTCAAAAAAAATAGCCGTTGAAATAACAGACAGGAATCTTAAAATAGGCGTTATTCTTATTCCAAAAACCATTGATAATGATATTTACCTTGTTTCAAGATCATTTGGATTTGACACGGCCGTTGATATTGCAACCAATGCAATAAAGGGAGCCCATAACGAAGCAGAGGGCTATCCTAACGGTATCGGACTGATTAAACTCATGGGAAGGCATTCAGGTTTTCTTGCAGCAACTGCTGCCCTTGCCCAGCAGGATGCTAATTTTGTTCTTATTCCTGAAATCGATTTTGACCTTTACGGTGCATCAGGCTTAATGGCTTCAATAGAAAGAAGGTTAAAGGAAAGAAAACATGCAGTTATAATAGTTGCAGAGGGTGCAGGCCAAAATTTTTTCAAGGATCAGAAAAAGGAGTACGATGCTTCCGGAAATGTAAAATTTCAGGACATTGGAATCTTTTTAAAAGAAAAAATCGGTGAGTGGTTTAATAAAAAGAACATCTCTGCAACCATTAAATATATCGACCCGAGTTATACCATAAGAAGTCTGCCTGCCAATGCAAATGACAGTGTTTTCTGCGGTTTTCTAGGAAGGGATGCCGTGCATGCAGGAATGGCTGGTAAAACAAAACTGCTGATCAGCCACTGGAACAACCACTATGTACATATTCCCATGGAAGCATCGGCTGGAAAGCGGAAAAACGTTGACCCCCACGGGAAACTCTGGCACTCAGTGCTTGAAGCTACAGGACAGGGCTCCCTTGTTAACGATTGATTTCAACAAATTTTCCTTTTTTAATGGTAAGAAAAAAAAGTTCTTTGCGTGCATTACCGTTTTCTCCGAAAATGGTTTTGCCTGTGACCCCGTCAAATATTCGCTGACCTGAGAGTGCATCTCTTAAGGCCTTTCTTGAATTAACAGCAGGATCCATTGCTGTTTTTATCAGTATTGAAGCCGTATCATAGGCAACAGCTTCAATAAATCCCGGTTTTTCATTGTAAAGCCTGTAAAATTTTTCAGCAAATTCATGGGATTTTACATTTTTACTGTCAGCGAAATATCCTTCGGTTATTATTGAATTGTGCGCATATTTTGCTGCATATTTAATCAGATCAGGATCATGCCAGATATTTGTTCCAAGAAGATAAATTCCCGTTACATCATTATAGGCAAGCTGGGGAAGAATAAGACTTACCCTTGATGCCTTGTCCGGAATAAACAGTGCCCTAAAATTAATAACCGGTTTATCCGATTCCGGTTCAACCTGTTGTCCTGCAATATTACCTGATTGTTCAGCATTGTATTTTGGTGTCTGATTATCTCCATTATCATTTAAGGAATTCTCATCTGCTGCATCATGCAGAGAAGGATTGCCGGTGTCAGGAGAAGCTCCGGCATAAAAGGAATTATCTGTATTGTCAGGAGTACCACCATTTGCAGTATCACCATGAACAGAATCAGCATTAATGGAATTATCTGTATCAGACAATCTCGCAGAAGCCTCCTCAATTAATTTTTTAATTACATCTGAAAAATCGGTCTGAACATCAGTATACGGCTCTGCATCAACTATTTCAGAATCAGTTTCATCCACTTTATTAAAAAAAAGATCCATATATGTTTTGCCGTATCTGTCATCGGGGTACAGAATTGCAAATTTTTTAATGTTAAGCTGTCTTGCTGCAAATGAAACAAGGGCATTTACCTGGGTTTCAGGGGATATAAAATTGGAAAAAATATATTTTCCCTCCTTTGCAATCTGGGTTTTCTGTGTCATGACAACTATTGGAACTCCGAGTTGATCAGCTTCTTTTCCGGCAAGTTCAGAAGTGATCATCGGGCCTGCAATGGCGGCGACTTTTTTTTCTGCAAGTTCTTTAACACACTGAACTGCGCGGCTGTTATCTGATTTTGTATCTTTTATAATAATAACAATATTTTTACCAAATTCTCCGGAAAGATCATGCACAGCCATTTCAACACCCATCAGCGCCTTTTGTCCAAAAACAGAGAACCTGCCGGAAAGTGGAAGCATGCATCCTATGGTATTTTTTTTAAATTCATTTTCCTTAAGCATCAATAAAACTTCACGTGCATCTTCTGTACGTTTATAATCGGGAAATTTTTCTATAAGAGAGTTTAAAATTTCTTCAGCGCCAGGATAATCCCCCTTTAAAACCAGATTCAGACCAAGTCTATACATCAGCAAGGGTTCTGGTATGAGATTTTCTTTAAATGCAAGCATTTCCTTTATTGAATCAGGATCAGTACTGGTCAGAACCAAGTCAATTTTTTTTAGAATCAGTTGCTTTTCTTTTTTATCAGATTTTTCTATGGCTTTATTATAAGCGTAAAGAGCTTTTTTATACTCTCTTTTTTCAGCTAATTTTTCAGCATCTGCTTTAAGCATTTTAAAAGCTTTTTCTCTCTTAAGTTCTTCGGAAAATTTTTTTTCTTTTAAGGAAGATACCTTTTCTCCCGCATAATTTTTACCTTCAGAAGAAATTTCAATAACTTTTTTTGGGGCACATGCCGGGAAAAATGTTAAGCAGAAAATAATTCCAATTAGATGCCAGACAAACCAATAATTTTTTTTTTGCATAATAATTCCTGAAAATTGTTTTATAACGGCCATGAGGCCGATCTGGATTTTCTCAGACAGCCTCTCAACAAAACATTAAACTCTCACTCCGAAAGGAAATTTATCGGAGTTTCATATAAAATTTTGTGCTTCAACGAAAAAAGGAAAAAAATTCATGACAAACTGCTCTGCTTTTTTTCTCTCATCCGGTTTAACCCATATTATTTTTTTATCCTTTCCAAACCATGTAAACTGACGTTTTGCATATCTCCTTGTATCACGCTTTAAAAGAGAAACAGTTTCTTCAAGTGAGGTTTTTTCATTTAAAAAATCACAGATATGCCTGTATCCAAGAGACTGCATAGATTTCAGCCTGCAGGAATAGCCCCTTTTAACAAGATCCTTTACCTCATCAATCAACCCCTGGTTCATCATGTGTTCAACTCTTTGATTAATTCTCTCATACAATTTTTTTCTGTCCATATAAAGACCGAATACAAGTGGGTCATATCTGTTACAGGCAAAATTATGCTCTTTCCGAAATGAACTCATTGTCCTGCCCGTTGATTCAAAGACTTCAAGTGCCCGGATGATCCTGAATGAGTCATTTGGATGTATTTTATC
>WFQS01000545.1 GCA_015486915.1 Desulfobacteraceae bacterium | reverse complement strand
GATGATAAGAGAAAATTATAAATATTCTCAAAAAGCAGGGAATAGGTACCAGGTGAAGAATTGCCCATTAGTTTAAACACAGCAGATCTCACAATGGGATTTTCTTCATCGGAAATAAATTCAGCAAGAAGCGATGGCTTAATTCTTGTAATAATCATTGAAAGAGCTTTAAGCCCCTGTGCCCTTGTTTCAGGATCAAAAGAGCCAATGCCCCTGGAAATAATTACATCAGGATTAATTAAGTCAGGCTTTAAATGAAAAAGAAAAGGATCTGCATATCGTTGATTATCAAAAAGCCATGCATAAAATTCCATAACGTATTTCTGGTTCTCAATACTTTGAAGAATTTTTATAAATTCAGAGGCAAATTTCTTTCTCACAAAAGGTTTTGCTTTAAGGTATTGATCCACAAGAAACAGTCTTGCTTTTTCTGAAACAGCAAGGGCAATACTTTTTAATGTTTCTCTGGAGATTCCTTCTGTCTGCCAGAATTTCCAGGCATAAAAAGGACCTCTGCCGCCGGATTCAAGGAGAACTTCACAAAAGAAACGAATATCCTGGACAGGCATGTCAGGTTTTAATTCATTATAAATTTTCGCAGAAAATAAAGCTGATTCCTTTAATGCATACAAAAGTTCTTCATTAGAGGAATAGTTCTCAATTAGTTTAAAAATTTTAGTTTTAAAATAGGAGATGCCCTGTTTAGCCTTATTTCTAACTGAAAAATATAACGAGCTCATTCCGGCAAGAACAGGCAAAATACCGTTACCAGGGGAAAGTTTTAATGCCCTTTCAATCAGAAGAAGCTGTTCTTTTTCTTTTGCCTCTGCCCAGTTATGATCAAAGGATAACAAAAAAAGTTCATCGTTATCTTTATCATTTAATTCCATTAAAATTGTTCCTGTGATTTTTTTAATTGTATAACAATCAGCCCGGAGTGATTTTTAAGACCATTACACATTCATACCTGCAACAAAACCCTGGTGCACTGCGTCAAAGGCCATGCCTATGGTTTTTGCATCTCCTATGACCGTAAATGGTATTTTTGTATTTTCAATAACCGGTACAAGATTATTCTCTGATTTTGAGCCTGCAGCAAGTACTATTGTATCTGCAGAAATCTCTTCCCTGCCCTTTTGAGTTTCAATGATGATACCTGTTTCAGTTATTTCAACGGCCTTTGTTCCGATTTTTGACTTAATCCCAAAGGTTGAAAGATCTTTAAGCATTGTCCAGCGGGTAGTTTTCCCAAAGTCCTTTCCGATTTTATCCAGCATTTCAAGAATTAAAATATGTTTTGTACCGCGGGTTGCAATTTCATAAAGGGTTTCGCAGTCTTCGGCATGGTTTATTAAAAGAAATTTTAAAGCCTCTCCTGACAATGTGCCTTTTTCCGCGAGAAAAAGTGCTGTTTCAACGCCGACAGCACCACCTCCCACAATAATCACCTCTTTTCCGGTGTACACTTTGCCGGCAAGAACATCCCAGGCCTGAACAACATTTGGTAAATCAACTCCCGGAACAGGAGGAGTGAGAGATGAAGCCCCGGTTGCAATAATAATATGGTCAGGTTTTTCTCTGTCAATGATCTTGTCAATAGTCTGTGAGTTAATTTCAGTGTTAAGATGAAGTTTTATATCACGATGCAGAATCTGTGATGTGAAATTTTTTGCAAATTCAGCAAATTCACTTCGACCGGGAGCTGCAGCGGCAAGGAAAAGCTGACCGCCAAGCCTGGTATCCTTTTCATAAAGGCTAACATAATGCCCACGGTCAAAGGCTGCAACTGCTGCATTAATTCCTGCAGGCCCTCCCCCTATTACCATAATTTTCCCGGGATGATCGGTTTTTTCCAGTTTCCTTTCCCTTTCATGGCCTGCCCTTGGGTTGCAGAGACATTCAACGTGTTTAAGTTTAAAAATATTGTCAAAACATCCCTGGGCACATCCTGTACAGTGGATGATCTCGTCTTCCCTTCCATTTTCTGCTTTTTCGGGAAGAAAAGGATCTGTTATCAGGCTTCTGCCCATTGCAACCATGTCACACATGGAATCTGCCAGCAATTCCCTTGCAGTTTCAGGATCATTGATACGGTGACTTGCAATCACAGGAATATCAGTAAGTTCTTTGATACCCCTTGCAAGGTAGGCAAAGGCTCCCCTCGGAACAGCTGCTGTAATCTGGGGCACCCTTGCTTCATGCCACCCCACATTGATGCATAAAGCATCAATTCCGGCCTTTTCAACAAGAGCTTCTGCATAGGTCTTAAGTTCATTTCTGCCCTGGCCATGTGGCATGAAATCGTTGCCGTTCATGCGCACGATAACCGGATAATCATCCCCGACTTCTTTTCTTATTGCCTGCATGATTTCAATGCCGAAACGCATGCGGTTTTCAAATGATCCACCGTATTGATCTTTCCTTTTATTGGTCAAGGGGGAAAGAAATTCACTGATAAGATAACCGGTTCCGCTTAACACCTCAACAGCGTCAAACCCCGCTTTTTTAACCCTTAAAGCTGCATTGGCAAAATTTTCGATAATCTCCGGGATTTCATCGGTTTCAAGCTCCCTTGGAGTCTCCCTTGTAAGATTGGAGGCAATGGGAGATGGCGCAAGCGCAGGCTTTCCCTGGAGAAAAAAAGAAAAATTATAACGTCCTGCGTGGTTGATCTGGACGCAGGAGCAGGCATTGTTTTCCTTAATTACACTGGCAAGTCTCTCAAGACCCGGAATAAAGCTGTCATCATGGGCACCTATATTTAAACTGTTGCCGGAAAATTCATCCACAGTTGCGTAACCTGCAGTGATCATGCCCGCACCACCTGCAGCCCTTTCCCTGTAAAATTCAATGATCTGGTCGGTGATTTTAAAATTATCAGCCATGCCAAGGTGCATTGCAGGCATGTATATCCTGTTTTTGATTTTAAGTTTATTGATATATATGGATTCAAATAAAAGATCTTTCATTGTGTTATTCCTCTCGGCCTCATGGCGATTTTTTTATAAGAAAGTCTTTGTAAAAAAAACGTATGACTTTCATTTTTTGTCAGAATCTATGATTCTTAGAGGCAAATCTGGGCCAATCCAGATCGGCCTCATGGCTGTTATAGTTTAAATTTTAAAACATTTTCCTTTAAAGTATCGGAAAGCCCTGACAGTTCATCTGACTCTGTGTGAATTTCCGTGATCACTCCGGTTGATTTTTCAAGTAAAGCATTCAATTCATTAAAACTGTTCAGCACACTTTCAGCACCTGTAGAAGCTTCAGACACGTCCTGGGCAATGATTTCCGTTCCCTTTGACAATTCTTCCATTGTGGATGTAACCTGGGTCATGGTTTTTACAACATCCTCGGCATTAGCTGAAACTGCAGTGGAATTTTCAGCGGTTGAAGCAACACTGCTTGAAATTTCATTTGTTGTTGCTGTCTGCTCTTCAACGGCAGCGGCAATGGTTCCCATTATTGTATTTATTTCATTGATCACCTGGACGATCTGGACAATGGCGCCAACGGCAGACCGGGTATTTTCCTGCATTGTTTCTATTGTTTCGCTTATTGTATGTGTGGCCCCGGATGTCTGCCGGGCAAGTTCCTTTACTTCATTGGCTACAACTGCAAAACCTCTTCCCGCTTCTCCTGCTCCTGCAGCTTCAATTGCAGCATTAAGGGACAGAAGATTCGTCTGTGAGGCTATCCCCTGAATCAGATCAACAATCTTGCCTATTTCCTTTGCAGAAACTCCGAGTTTATTTATAATTTCAGAGGCGATAACCGCTTGCTTGGCAGCATCCTGTGTAACAGATGCACCGGTATTTGAACTTTTTGAAACTTCATTTAAAGATGTGTACATCTGCTCAATGGATGAAGCAATGGTATCAATGGACATGGATAATTCAACCACATTCCCACCTGTTTCCTCCATATTGGATGATACGGTATTTGAAAAAGAAGCAACGGATTCCGCCTGGCTGCTGACCTCAACTGCCGCCGCAGCAATGCTCTTAATATTACCCGCTATATTTGTTGTATTATCAGTAAGTTGAGAAGACATAACACCTGTTTCTTCCGACCATTTAGTAATCTTATCTGAAATATTTTTTAAACTGACTGAAGAAGAAGCAACACCATTGGCCATATATAAAATATCTGAGATCAATATACGAAAATTTGATGCCATTTTTGTCATGGATTTAACCATTGTTCCTATTTCATCATGGCTTTTATATTCAATTGATGCATTTAAATCTCCGGAACCCATTTTTTCTGCAAATTGTGTACATTCTGTAATGGGCTTTATCACAAAGCATCCAAGAAGAAACCATATACCCGACACAAGGGCAACAAGCAGCACAAGTCCCACAATAATCATGAAATTACGTAATGAAGTAACTGAAGCTGTAAGTTCTTCAAGACTCACCCCTACTCCCATGATCCATCCCGTTGTTTTAATCTGCTTAAATGCAAGTACTTTGGCTTTTCCCTGCCACTTATACCTTATAAATCCTGATTTTTCCTGTAGCAGTCTTTTACCAAAATCAAATTTTCTTACATTTAAATTCATTATATATTTTTTGACAGGATGGGACAGAATTAAGCCTTTGTCTGTTCCAAGATAGGCATATCCGGTATTTCCCTCCTTAAACTTTGTAATGAATTTTCCGGAAATCCAGTTAATATCCGCAACAGCACAAAGGGCACCTGAAACAATTTTATTTAAATACACGGGATAAGAT
>WFQS01000544.1 GCA_015486915.1 Desulfobacteraceae bacterium | reverse complement strand
GTTCTTATGTTCTAAAATGTTATTTTTTTCCTGTTGAATTAAATGTTCTGCCGGCTGTTTTTCAAGGCTTAGAATTTCTTTTGAACTCTTTTCATTATTTCCTTTTTTTTCTTTAAGTCTGTATTTTTCTTTAAGTCTGTGTTGTTCCTTAAGGATCATATCTTTTTCAGCAGAAGAAATTATTCCCGCTTCCACAAGGATGTTTCCTATGTGTCTTGCCTTTTTTTTACGAGTTATTTCTTTTTTCTGCTCATCAAGGGCCATTTCAACAAGACTTTTATTGATTAAACCGAGATTAATGGCGATGACACCGAATCTGATATCTTCCTGCCTTAATATTCTTGCCTTAGCCGCAGTGTTAAGTCTTTTTATGTCTTTTTCTGAAATAAGTTTTTTTGCAATGAAATATTTTTTAAGCGCCTCATTTATATTTTGACTGCCAGCGCAGTCAGAAACAGCTTTTTTAAGTTCTTCTTCTTTTATAAGAGAATGTTTGAGTGCTAATTTTCCTAAAATAGGATAGTTGGTTTTTTTATCTTCACAGGACATTTTTATCTGCTTCCTCTGTCAAAAGATTGCTGCAATGATGCCTGCAAGAACGAAATGAAATTCAACGATAAATTCAAGGCGTATCCCGGGCAGCATGGATTTTTTTTCAGTATAAATGATAAAACAAAGAAGAGAAACAGGAAGAAAAGCAAGATAAAAACCGATTTTCTGTATAATTCCGGCGCCTGATGCAAATGCAAGCATAAAAAAGACAGAGATTAAAATAATTTTTATCAGGCGTATACTCTTTTTTTCACCTAGCAGTATGGGCAGGGTCTCTTTCCCGGTGATTCTGTCTCCCTGCATTTCCAGTGTATTAAAAAATGCAGTCCTTGCAAAAACGAGCCCGGATGAAAATAAAAAGACCGGTATTACACTTATTTTAATGGATTCTGAAACAGCTGGCAGAATGGACGTTACGATTCCCCAGGCAAGGGCAATTAAAATTGTTTTGGAACCTGGTATGTCTTTTATACTTTTTATTTTGGATGTTTTTGTGAAAACAGAAAAAATTTTACGATTATATAAAAGTCCGAGAATGCTCATCACTGCAAGTATAAAAAAAGAGAAATAATTATCACTAAAGGCAAGAACAAGGCCGGCAGCTCCGCTTACAGCAGACAGGACAGATAGTGGCACCATATTTTTCTTGTAGAATGCAGCCCTGTCCGGATTGTTATATCTGTCGGACTTTATGGTGAAAAGATTGTTGATGATCTGCATGGATAGAACATAGACCATTGCAATGACAGCGTGGCTAAAGCTATTATGATATTTAAGTCCTTCAAGCCTGACACATGCGAAGGTTAAACATCCTGCCCCAAGGGAGAGCAGTATATTGGTTTTGAGCAGAAAATTTATAAATTTTAAAATAATTGGATTGTAAAATCGATTTGTAAGGGAATTTTCTATTGTTTTGCAGGTTTTGTTGATGATCCAGTTTGGAGTTGAGGCTCCTGCAGTAACTGCCACGGATGCTGCATACTTAAGGGCATCAAAATCAAGCTCGGAAATATCTTCTATATGAAAGGATGGTTTTCCCGTTTCCCTTGCAATTTGAGCCAGACGTTGCGTATTGCCGCTTTGTTTGCCTCCGATAACAACAACGGCATCGCTTTGTGATGCAATTTGCCTGACCTCTGTCTGGCGTTTTTCCGTTGAATCACAAATCGTATCAAAAATTTTATAATGTGGATATTTTTGTTTAATCCATGATTTGATTTCATTATAAAAAGTAATATTCTGGGTGGTCTGGGCAACAACAACAGCTTTTTTAAATTCCGGAAGCTGCTTAAGTTCATCCAGGGTGGAAACCGTATGTCCCATGTTCCCTGCATAGCCGAGAAGACCTTTTACTTCAGGATGGGCGGCATCCCCTATTATGATCGAGGAATATTCTTTCTGTCTGTGTTTTCTTAATATCGTCTGTACTCTTATAACCCTTGGACATGTAGCATTTATAACACGAAATCCTGCTTTTTTAAGGGCCTCTTCATCTGCAGGTGGAACCCCGTGTGCCCGTATAACAACAAGCCCCTTCCCATGTTCAGGAATCTCATTTATACTTGGGATACCTTTTTCCTTTAGCATTTCAAGGACCTGGGGATTGTGAATTAAAGGTCCGTAGGTGCATATGGAATCACAAGTTGTATTTGATGCATCAAGAACGATATCCACGGCACGACGCACCCCCATGCAGAACCCTGCTGTTTTTGCTATTGTTATTTTCATGAAAGGCCGCTTAAAAGTTTTATAAGACGTTGAAATTCTTCCTTTGTTGAAAATTTAATTTCAAATCTTCCCTTTTCACCCTGTGTTTTTATCTTTACCTTTGAATCTATTTTCCTGGAAAGCTCTGCACATATCCTGTTAATATAGTTTTCGTCCGTATTGTCAGCCAAGGGAGGACAAGTTTTGTTTTTACCGGTCTGCCCGGATTTCATCCTGTTAACAAGTTGTTCAACCGCCCTGACGGACAGCTGTTTTTCCATTACTTCTTTCCATGCTCTAATCTGGTTTTCTTCCCGGCCTGCACCGAGTAATGCCCTTGCATGTCCCATGGATATTTCATTTTCTATCAGACTTTTTTTTATAATTTCAGGTAATCCCATAAGCCTTATGAAATTTGCAATAGTTGAACGGTCTTTGCCTATTTTTTTTGCCACCATGGCCTGTGTGTAGTTGAATTCACAAATCAGTCTGTTATACGCTTCAGCCTCTTCAAGGGGGTTCAGATTCTGCCGCTGAACATTTTCAATGATGGATATTTCCAGCATTTGTTCGTCACTCA
>WFQS01000543.1 GCA_015486915.1 Desulfobacteraceae bacterium | reverse complement strand
TCAGTGAACACCCTGATATGGGAGATGATGAACTGGAAAAAATCATACTTGAACACCTGAGATTTTCTTCACAGCAGGGTACATCAAGGCTTGCAAAAATGATTGCAGAAAAAACCGGTATGCCCAGGAAAAAAATATATGATCTGGTGATAAAATTATCCTGATATTGTTAGAATTGTGTTAGCGTTTGATTAGCTTCTTGAAAAAAAGATCAGGAAAGGTTAAGAAGAGCCTCAAAAAAAGAAGAGCCTCAAAAAAAAGAGAGAATAAATTATGAATCTTCAATTGTGTTATATAATTGTCGGCATGCTGCTGATATTTGCCGTGGTTGATCTTGTTGTCGGAGTCAGCAATGATGCTGTCAATTTTTTAAATTCATCCATAGGATCAAAAGCTGCCCCCTTTTCAATTATAATGGTTGTTGCAAGCCTTGGAATCTTTGCAGGAGTTACATTTTCAGGCGGTATGATGGAAGTGGCGAGAAAAGGTATCTTTCATCCCAGCTTTTTTACCATGCCGGATCTTCTGACCATTTTTCTTGCTGTAATGATGACAGATATCCTGTTGCTTGATCTTTTCAATACCCACGGGCTTCCCACTTCAACAACGGTATCAATTGTTTTTGAACTTTTAGGTGCTGCTGTTGCACTTTCCGTTATCAAGATAAATGCTTCCCCTGATAACAACATGGCATTGTGGGATTACATCAACACTGCCAAAGCCATAACAATTGTGGGCGGCATTCTTTTATCAATTATTGTGGCATTTATTTCCGGAGCTGTGGCCCAGTTTATTTCAAGGATGATATTCACCTTTGACTACACCAGAAGACTCAAAAGATACGGTGCTTTATGGGGTGGAGTTGCAATGACGGCAATTACTTTTTTTATCCTGGTTAAAGGTGCAAAGGGAACCACCTTTATGTCAGCTGAAACCGTGAACTGGATAAATAAGAATTCACTGACCATAATGGCGGGGCTTTTTATTGCCTCTGCAATTATTTTCCAGATTCTGATATCATTTTTCAAGGTAAATATTTTAAAACCCATTGTCCTCATCGGGACATTTGCACTTGCCATGGCTTTTGCAGCCAATGATCTTGTGAACTTCATAGGGGTTCCCCTTGCTGGCCTTAATGCTTTTCAAAGCGCAATCGCATCATCTAATCCTCTCCATGTAACAATGGAGGCCTTGAACCACAAGGTCCATTCCCAGACATATATCATGCTTCTTGCAGGACTTGTCATGGTGATAACCCTTTGCGTATCAAAAAAAGCAAGATCCGTAACAGAAACCGAAATCCGCCTGGGACAGCAGGATGAGGGGACAGAAAAATTTGAATCCATATGGCTTTCCAGAAGAATTGTCAGCCTTTTTGATTCCCTTCTGGAAACCGTCAGCTCCGCTGCTCCTGAAACCTTAAAGAAGATCATTGTCCGCCGACTTTCACCTGCAGGTGAAGCAGGTGTTGTTTCCACAGCGGAAAAGCCATGCTTTGATCTTTTACGGGCCTCTGTCAATCTTATGGTTGCAAGCGCTGTTGTTTCCTTTGCAACATCCATGAAACTTCCTTTATCAACAACATATGTAACTTTCATGGTTGCAATGGGCACAAGCTTTTCAGATCAGGCATGGGGGCGTGAAAGTGCTGTTTACAGGGTTACAGGTGTTTTGACCGTCATAGGTGGCTGGTTCATGACAGCATTTATTGCCTTTATTGTCGCATTTATCTTTGCAAACATCCTGTCCTATCTTAAAATACCCGGATTTTTTATTTTAGCGGTATTTGCCGTCTATATGATCAGAAAAAACCACAGGACACATAAGCAGCATGAAAAGAACAAAAAGGATATGAAAATATATAACCTGCATGATGTAAAGGATTTCCATGAATCTGTTTCCCAGACCTTTGACCATCTTGCCTTTCTGCTGATGGAAATCAGAAAATCACTGGATATCGTGTTTGATGCATTGTTTGATGAGGATCTTGACAGGCTCAGGCAGGAAAGGATGCAGACCAGGCATTTTCAGAAAAGTACCAATATAATAATAGCTAATATTTTCAAGGTGTTGAGGCTGTTATCCAAAGAAGACGACAAGGTGTCATACAACTATTACCAGATCATAAGGCGGCTTCAGAAGCTCACCGACGGCCATAGGGACATTGTAATCCGGGCTTCAATGCATGTGGGTAACCACCACAAGGGACTTTTAAATGAACAGATACTGGAACTCAAGGAGATCAAGAAAGTTTTCCTGAACAATTTTTTATTAGTTGAAACATCTTTTCGCAACAAGGAAATTGTTGACTGTCAGGATGCAGTGGAGCAGTTTCTCTATCTAAGGGAACTTGTTGATGATTATAATGAAAACCAGATTGAGAGAATCCGCAATGACTCCTCAAAAACACGCTTGAGCATATTATTCTATGCAATCAGCGGTAACTGCGTCATGATGGCAAAACAGAACGTAAAACTGTTAGATATTTTCAATGAATCATTCAGGCTGAACCAGAAATGCAATTAGTAGGGGCGAACCTCGTGTTCGCCCTTGAATTAGCCCTTGTGTCCGCCATAACGACCCATGACTACATTAATGACGTTCTTGCAGTCGTTATTTTAAAAATTCCCGCAGAACATATGGCAGTATGCCGCCGTTTTTGTAATATTCAAGTTCAATATCTGTATCAAGCCTTGATATGACTGTAAATTCAATTATGGTTTTATCATCTTTGACAGCTTTTATTTTTAATTCACTGCCCGGTTTCATATCTGAAAGTCCTGTGATCTCAAACAATTCACTTCCGTCTATACTTAGACTGTCCCAGGTATTTTCTTTTTTCAGCACAAGTGGAAGCACTCCCATACCCACAAGGTTGCTCCTGTGGATTCTTTCAAATGATGATGCAATAACGGCTTTTACCCCGAGAAGTTCAGTGCCCTTTGCAGCCCAGTCCCTTGAAGAACCTGTTCCGTATTCTTTTCCTCCAAGCACAACAAGGGGTATGGATTTTTTCCGGTAGGCCGTGGATGCATCAAAGACAGATTCAATGGTTCTTTCGGGAAACATAAGTGTAAAACTTCCCTGTTCATCAACAAGTTTATTTTTTATCCTTATATTGCCAAAAGTTCCCCGCATCATAACTTCATGGTTTCCCCTTCTTGAACCATAGGAATTAAAATCAGCCTGTTTAATATTGTTTGCAACAAGGTATTTCCCTGCAGGATAATCAGAAGGAATGGCGCCTGCAGGTGAAATGTGATCCGTGGTAACGGAATCGCCGAGAACAAGAAGAGCTCTTGCCTTTTCAATATCATCGGTTTTCGGTAACTCAGATGAAAAATTATTAAAAAACGAAGGCTGTCTTATGTACATCGATTTCAGATCCCAGGGAAATGTCCTGGTTTTTTCAGCACCAAGCTTTTGCCACAGTTTGTCGCCTTTAAAGATATTGGAATATTCATCCGTGAAAAACTGTGATTTAACATGCTTTGCAACGGTTTTTTCAATTTCCGTGGAATCAGGCCAGATATCTTTCATAAAAACAGGATTACCATTTGCCGGATCATATCCAACCGGCTCTGATTCCAGGTCAATTGTGATACGTCCGGCAAGGGCATACATGATAACAAGGGCAGGGGACATGAGATAATTTGCCTTGACGCTTTGATGTACTCTTGCTTCAAAGTTTCTGTTTGACGAAACAGCAGCCGCCACAACAAGATTATTATCTTTAATTGTCTTTTCAACTTCAGAATCAAGGGGGCCGCTGTTGCCAATGCATGTCATGCACCCGAATCCTGCAATATTAAAGCCTAAGGTATCAAGGTACTGCATCAGTTCTGCATCTTCAAGATAATCTTTAACCACCTTTGATCCCGGGGAAAGGGATGTTTTGACAAATTCAGGAATTTTAAGCCCTTTGTTTACAGCATTTCTTGCGGCAATTCCAGCCCCAATCATGGCAAAAGGATTGGAAGTGTTCGTGCAGGAACTTATTGCGGCAATGACCAGGCTTCCGTTTACAAGACCCTTTGCTTTTCCTCTCGGAGTATCGGTTTTTTCTTCACCTGTCGGAGGATTATCAGTTTCAGAGGAGAATTGATTTGAGAACACCTCGTTAAAATTATTTTTAACACGTGAAAGGACTAAGTTGTCCTGGGGTCTTGAAGGCCCGGCTATACAGGGTTTGACTGAGGAAAGGTCAATTTCAACAATTTTTGTGAATTCAATTTTTTCATCTCCCGTTGAAAAAAGGCTGCATTTTTTGCAGTACGCCTCCACAAGTCCGGCGTTCTCCGTTCTGCCGGTCATTTCAAGATAGTTGAGCGTATTTGAATCAACCGGGAAAAACCCCATGGTGGCGCCATATTCAGGAGACATATTGGCAATTGTGGCACGGTCTGCAAGGGAAAGATCCTTTAATCCCGGCCCTGTGAATTCCACAAATTTTTCAACCACATTTTCTTTTCTTAAAATATGGGTTATAAAAAGCACAATATCCGTTGCACTCACCCCTGCAGCGGGTTTACCAGTGAGTTTTACTCCGATAACTTCAGGAAGAACCATGAAATAAGGCTGCCCAAGCATTACAGCTTCCGCTTCAATTCCCCCGACTCCCCATCCAAGCACACCAAGACCATTTATCATTGTTGTGTGTGAGTCGGTCCCCACAAGTGTGTCCGGACAGGCAACAAGGGTGCTATTGATTTTTTTTGTTGTGACAACATCTGCGAGATATTCAAGATTTACCTGGTGGCAGATTCCTGATCCCGGAGGAACCACCCTGAAATTGTCAAAACTTTTCTGTGCCCATTTGATCAATTTATAACGTTCTGAATTTCTTTCATATTCTTTTTCAACATTAAGTTCTGCAGCATCTTTTCTTCCATAAAAATCAACCTGAATGGAATGATCTATCACCAGGTCAACGGGTACCGAGGGATTAATTTTTTCAGGATCTCCACCTGCATCCTTTAAAGCATCACGCATGGCTGCAAGGTCCACAACTCCCGGTACGCCCGTGAAATCCTGCATCAAAACCCTTCCCGGGTGGTAGGGAACCATGACAGTTTTTCTGGAATTATTTTTACCATCCCGTACATGGTTCATACCCCAGGATGTAATATTTACAATGTCCTGATCTGTCACAACCTTGCCGTCTTTGTTTCGCAGGATATTTTCAAGGAGAATTCTTATGGAAAAAGGCAGTCTTTTTATATCTGCCGTACCATGGCTTTCCAGGTTAGAAATATTATAGATGGTTATTTCTTTTTTATTAAAATTTATTGTTTCTCTGCAATCAGGTAATACCATTCTTACTTTAATCTCCTTTAACTTTTAATAAAACAGCCATGAGGCCGATTTTGTTTTGATCCCGATCCCGGACCTGCTTTTATCCAAGTAATCCACCTGAAGATCTTTTGCTTCTCTTTAGACTATGCCCAATGAGCCAGCCGGTGAATAGTACGCCTGCACCTGCAAGAAACCATTTAATCATACCTGTTTTAAGACAGTCCTCATTGTTTTTTGTTAATTTATCAATTTTTTTGGAAAGCTCATCATTTTTTTGTTTTAATACTTTATTTTTTTCTATAATTTTAAGTGAGCCTCCGCCTGTATCATTTAAAAGTGAATCGTATTTGTCTTTTTCCTGGTCAAATTCAGATTTTATTTTATTTTTTTCCATGATTTCTTTTTGCAGGGAAGAATTGATCTCAGAAATTTTTATTTTTAAATCCTTTCCCATATTTTTTATTTTTTCTTTAAGAAGAAGATTATTATCGGAAAGAGTTTTGTTTTTCTTGTCAAGTACGGCTATTTTCCGTTTAAGAGCTGCGTTGATTAAAATCTGGGGAACAGTATCGGTGATATACTGCTGTTCAACCCATCCGGTAATGCCGTCGCTGGTTTTAATTTTAAAGTAATTATCCTGTTTCCCAATAATTTCAACTGTATCACTGCTTCTAAGTGTTTTTAACACTTTGGAATTGTTGTCAGGGCCTTCCCGTACCGTAAGGAGAAGCATATCAGACACATACCCCGTCTCAGCGGAAACAGGATATGAATAACCTGCAATAAAAAATACAATACAAATAGCAGCAATTGCATAACCAATAAGTTGAATCTGTTTCTTCCCCATTTTTATATGTCTCCCTGATATTTTTTTATCAATGTTTCCATATCAGTTGTTGTAACAATTTTCAATAGCATTATTAATGATGATCCCATTGCCTGGAAAATATTGGCCTGGAAAATATTGTATGGTTATTTATTGTTGAAAATGCGAAATTACTTGAAATGTATCCCCTGGAAGTGTATCACTTATTTTATTATGCTGCTTTTAAAAGAAAGAAAAGAAATAGTAAAATTTGGCAATAGAATGCTGGATGCCGGTTTGACAACCGGTTCAGGTGGAAACCTGAGCTGTTTTAACAGAAAAAAACAGCTTATTGCAATTACCCCAAGTGGAATTGCATATCCTTTGCTTACACCGCAAGATATCCTTGTCATCTCTTTTGATGCAGAAATAGTTGAAGGAAATGGAAAACCTTCAAGTGAAACAGGCTTCCATATCTCACTTTATAAAAAAAGAAAAGATATCAATTCCGTGGTACATACACATTCAGCCTATGCAACAACTTTTGCCTGCCTCAACAGAGAGATTCCTGCTGTACATTATCTTGTGGGATTTGCAGGCAGAAAAGTCCCCATTGCACCCTACGCCACCTTTGGAAGTGACAGACTTGCAGAAAATATTAATGCTTCCATTGGCGGATCAAATGCCGTTCTTCTCGCCAACCATGGACTTGTTTCCGTTGGAAGTACATTAACAAAGGCATTTAATACTGCAGAAGAGATTGAATTTGTTGCAAGATTGTGCTATCAGGCAGAGAGTATAGGAAAACCTGTTATTCTTTCCAATGATGAAATGGACAGAGTTATTCAAAAATTTGAGCATTATGGACCCCAAGAAAAATAGATGGAAGAAAATAGCCCGACTAATATTTGCATTTTTAATATATTCAACGGTGTTGTTGAAGGGTTGTCCCATTTTTCCGAAACAAGTCGTGTGGCGCTTATCTACGCCATAAAACCCTCAGATGATCTTTGTATTTATGACCCGCAGGATCTTTTAAAAGGGCATGAACCAAGACTTAAAGAAATTTATTCAGACATTCCGGCATGGCGCCAGGCAATTTCAAGTGCCCTTGCAAAACAGCCAAGGGGAAAATTTCTCACAACCGGCAGCCTTAATATGCCTGGTCTGATCAGTTTTGGCGGAAGCTCCCATTCCCTTTTTTATCAAATGTGGTTTACTGAACATCATCCTGACATGTGCTCAATTTATCCCACTGAAAGATGGCTTGAACATGCAGGATGGCTGATGGCCCAGGATTTTTCATCAGGTGTCATGACGTTCAACACCTCGGGCCATGTGCTGCAGAAATATTCCACCCATGCAATTAACGATCATATTGTCAAAGTAAGAGATAGTATTCTGGATCATCCAACACAGCTGCAGATCTATTCAATTCTCGACACCATACTTAAAATTTCCAAAACAAAAGAAGAGGGCGCATGGTCAAGGGGTACTATTATTTTCATGGACCCTGAAGACCTCGAAGAAATCGAATTTATAACAAAAATACAGGAACATGAACGTCCATCACTTTCTAATTCAAAACATATAAGAAAATTACTGCTTGCAGTGGAACGTTCCAACAGAGAACTTGTATCAGATGGAAAAACAATAATAGGAATATCAAATTCTGCTATTCCGGATTATGCCATTACAGCTAATTTTCATGGAGACTATGGTTTTATAAAGCTTCAGGGGACAAAGATATGCAGCTTTTATGATGGGAGTTTCCATTCTTCGGCAAAAAGGGCAAAACTTGTGGAGTTTGAGGAACTGCTTTTACAGGCAGATCTTTCAAAAGAAACTGCAGCGGATCTTTTTAAAACCATTGGCTTTATTGTTCATGCTGCTGAGACTAAAAGATTTGGCTGCACATTGATAATTGATTTAAATGCTGTTCCTGCAAGGCTTGCCGGCCATCTTATAGAACCATGTATTGATCTTCTTGATCCGCATAACCTTGATCTTGCAT
>WFQS01000542.1 GCA_015486915.1 Desulfobacteraceae bacterium | reverse complement strand
TGGTAGTTCTCATGTACTGATTTTTTTATATAACGGATCTATTACATTCAGTGATCAAAAAAACAGCTATCCTTCTTTATCGATGGTACATTATCATGGGATAAAATGTCACGTGAATTTTCCCGGGTGTTAAAAATCCCTGCAATAACTTCATAGAATTTACCAAGATTAATAGGTTTGGGAAGGTAATCTGCAAATCCTGCATTCATAGCTTTTTTAATATCAAGGGGCATGGCATCAGCACTTAAGCCCACAACCGGTATATACTTTGTCTCTTTTTTCTTTTTAAGTTCCTCAAATGCCTGGAAACCATCCATATCAGGAAGGCCAATATCCATGAGAATCAGATCTGGATTATTGTTTACTGCTGTTTTTATTCCACTTGCAGCGGTTGCAGCCGTTAACAGGGTGATATTTTGATTGTCTGATAAAATGGCCACAACAAGCTGCTGATTGATCATGTTGTCCTCTATATATAAAATAGTATAATTCCCCTTCAATGATAAGCCTGCAGGAACTGAATTTTTGCGTTTACGTAAACTTTCAGGAGGGGGAACCATTTTAAATTCAACATAGAATTTTGTACCGATTCCGGCTTGACTTTCCACACCGATATCTCCTTCCATCATTTCAACAAGCCGCTTTGTGATTGTAAGCCCTATTCCGGTCCCTTCGATATTGGATGTTTCCTCTCCGAGACGGTTAAACGGATCAAAAAGCATATTAAGTTTATCTTTTTTGATACCCTTGCCTGTATCTTCTATATTGAGGCGCAGGCTCTTTTCCGATGTTTCGCATGAAATCATTACCTTTCCATTGGGCCGATTATATTTTATGGCATTTGAAAGAAGATTTAAAACAATCTGATTAAATCTGGTGCGATCAACATTAATAAAAATCGGTGCTCCAGGTTTTTCAGGTAAAAGTTCTATGCCGTTTGATATTGACATAGGCCTGACAGATTCCAGTGCCTCCATCACCGACTGGCAGATATCAATAGTTTCAAAGGACAGATTCATCTCACCCGATTCAATTTTGGCAAGGTCAAGGATCTCATCGATTAGTTCGAGAAGATGCCTGCCGGAATTGAGAATTTTTGAAAAATATTTTTCATTGAGAAGACTGCCTCCAATTTTTGTATTTTTTGTTTCAAGCAGCTGGGTAAAACCGAGAATAGAGTTTAACGGTGTACGAAGTTCATGGCTCATACTGGCAAGAAAGATTGATTTAGCCTGGTTAGCCTTTTCTGCTGTTATCTTTGCTTTCTGCAGTTGGGATGTCCTTTCCATAATACCCAGTTCAAGTCCTTTTTTCGATTTTATCAAAGCCTGTTCATTTTTTTTCCGGCTGGTTATATCCCTGTCAACACCCTGAAAGCCCTTTAATTTTCCATTGGTGTTAAAAATCGGCGCACCACTTGTTTCAAGTATAACCCTGCTGCCGTTTTTATGAATATTTATATTTTCAATCCCATGAAAAATCTTTTCCCCTGCAATAATCCTGTTAAATAACTTCTTTAGGTTTTCCACTACATCAGGCGCCATAAAATCGAACGGTGTTTTACCAATTATTTCTTCAGGTTCATATCCCAGAATATCCTTTATCCCAGGACTTGAATATGTATAAATTCCATTTTTATCAATTTCCCATACCCAGTCCGGGGTTGTCTCAACAAGTGACCTGTACCGCCTTTCACTTTCAATGATGCGATTTTCCGCCTGATCTCTTATTTTGGAAATTACGAAAAAAATAATAAACCCAAGTGCAAAAATTCCACTGTTAATTATGATAAACAATGAACGTATACTGTCAGAAGCACGGGCAGCTTCAGCAAGACTCATCTCCGTTGCCATACCGGTTTCAAGTGTACTATCCCACAGCCATACTCCTATGACTTTAACTCCGAGATAGTTTCTATATCCGTTTATATCAACTCCTGCACCATGTTTTAAAGCACTCTTGACCATATGGGTAAGCTGATTATCTGAGTTCAAAGAAAATTTGCGGTGGTGTTTAAGCAGATTGATACCGGGATTCGTGATTCTCAAATTCAGCATGCTCGTCTGATTTTTCCCTATTAATCCAACGGCCCTGAGCTGGTTTTCAAATCTGCTTGGCGTGAGCATCCTGCCTGTTTCGTCAAAAAAGTAGGTTTCACCTGTATTTCCGAACTTGCCAAGGCTTGCCACCCTTGTAAAATCAATCTCGGGCTTTATTCTTACCGTCATAACTGCTATCACTTCACCCTTATCGTTTTTCACAGGTGTTGCAATGAACATTGTCGGTATCTTCGGCACCATTTGCCCTGCCTTGTTCCGCAGGGGTACATCGGAATAAATAGGGGGAATAAAAAGAGTTTCTCCTTTAAAACATCTTTTTATTAGAGCCATGCGCTGTTGTGCAATAAGGCTGAATGCTCCTATATTGGCATCTCTCATGGAACCTATATTAATAAAATCAGGTGCTATGATGAAAAATCCGTTAAATCCGCCTGAACGCAGCCTTGGTGCAAAAAATTTTCTCAGCTCTTTAAGGGGCTTGCCGGTCAATAGTTCCTGCCTTGTTTCGGGCTGGGTAAGACATTTCTCAACCATCTGTTCAAGCTGACGTTCCGAAGCCCAGGCTTTAACATTTGAAAAGATATTGTTGAGCCACAAATGCATATTTTCCTGATTTGTTTTAAGTATTGCAGTAAGGGACTCACTTTTCATCTGCAGTGTCTGTGTACGAATGTGTGACAACATTGAAGAACCCAGCACTATAGCGACAATTAAAAAAGCACAAAATAAAATTAAATTTATAAAGTGCTTTTTTTTATAGCGGGATTTTTTCTTATTAAATATTAAACTCTGCATTTACTTTCCAGGTATCATATTATTTTTTTTAAATGAGTTTAGGATCGAAAATTTTATAAGTTGAACGAGATTGCTTGTCTCCATGGATGACCTCAGATAAAGTATTTTCCAATTCAGCCATGGAATAAGGTTTGATCAGAGCACCACGAAAGCCATATTCTGTAAAATAAATAGTTACCCGATCTCCGGAATAACCTGTGGAAATAATGCCTTTAACCTTTGGATCGATTTTAAGAAGTCCTTTGATGGCATCCATTCCCCCCATACCACAGCTGTGGGTCAGATCAAGGATCACAGCATCAAAAGGACTTCCCGATTCCATTGCCTTTTTGTACAACAAAATTGCTGCAGCACCGTCCCTACAAGTTTCAGCATCGTAATTCAATCTGCCCAGTTGCCGTTGTACAAGCCTCCTTATGGATGGTTCTTCATCCATCACGAGAATTTTTTTCCTGTTTTCAAAAGAACGGTTGCAAATATTTTCTATTGGATTCAGAATAGTCATGATTTTACTGTTTCTTTATCACATATCGACGTGCTGCCACGAGTAAGAGCAACCGGTCTTCAAGCCGGTCCACATTTTCAAGACTTGTATCGAACTTGTCCTGGATTTTTTGTAAAGACGGAACTTCGGCAATCAACTGATCCCTTTGTTTAATAGCTCTTGCAAGTATTGATTCTATATAATCATCCGATT
>WFQS01000541.1 GCA_015486915.1 Desulfobacteraceae bacterium | reverse complement strand
CCGTCAGAACAGAGTTAAGGCATTAAGCCGTGTCTCAATATCCCTTGCCGCTTTAAATACTGTTTTATCAAGAAATATCACGGATAAAATTAAAATCAGGGAATCTGCTGACTCATTGCAGGAAAATTATAAACTCCCCGTTCTCTTTAAAACAGCTGTAAACAAACGGCCTGAACTGAAACACCTGAAACTTGCCGTGCAAACGGCTGATCTTGGGGTTAAACTCATAAAAAGTGCTTATTACCCTTCAGTTGCCCTGATTGGAAGATATGAGAGGTCAGGTGATAATATAACGGCTTCCAATAATGATTATGCCAACGACCATAATATAATTGTGGGACTTCAGGCAAAATGGACAATATTCAACTGGGGTAAAACAAAGGCCGATGCAGCAGAAGCCCTGCATGAAAAAAAAGCACTTGAACAGAAGATAAAAGGGGTTAAAGACAGCATTCTTCTTGAAGTAAAATCTGCCTTTGAGCATATAAAACTTGCAAGACAAAATATTGACACGGCAGAAAAAGCCCTTGCCCAGGCAGAGGAAAATTTCAGAATCACAAATATCCAGTATCAGCAGGGAGTCAATACATCCACCGAGGTTCTTGATGCAAGGACTTTTCTCACCAATGCAGAGGTTAACCTTTTTTCCGCCCGTTACGGTTATAGAATTGCAGAGGCGGAACTTACACGTGCAGTGGGAGAAAAATAATGGAAAAATTAAAACGGAAAAAAAAGGGAAAATGGATCGGTTTTATTACAACACTCTGTATAATCATTTTTTTGACATTGACTGCGGTAAATATCTGGAAAATTAAAAACCGTAAACAACTTGAAGTTGTGAACCATAAGAAAATACCGGTACAGGTCTGTATAGTTAAAAGAAAAAAAATCAACGATTACATGGAGGTAACCGGTGATTTCCTACCTTTTCAATGTGTTAAAATATATCCGAGGATACCAGGAGAAATTATTGAAAAAATTATGGTTCACAGGGGAGATTTTGTTAAAAAGGGACAGCTTATTGCCCGGCTTGAAAAATCCCGGATCAAAGCACAGATGGATCGTGCAAAAGCACAGGTGGAGCTTGCAGCTGCAAACAGGGATGTTCTGCAAAAAGATTTTTTCCGCATAAAAAGTCTTTTTAAGCACAAAGCTGCATCCCGCCAGAAACTGGATCATGTTTCAGCTGAATTAAAAGCTGCAGAAGCAAGGGTAAAAGAAGCAAAAGCGGCTTTTAAGGAGCTCAAGGTGATCTATAAGGAGCATGATATATTTGCCACAATATCAGGTGTTGTGACGGATCGTTATCTTGATCCCGGAAGTTTTTCAAATCCCGTGGTTCCCATTTTACGTATTGCCGAAGAAAAGAGACTGAAACTTTTAGCAGATGTTTCCGAATCTGCTTTTTATAAAATTAAAAAGGGTATGAAAATCACATTTTACACCGATGCCTGTCCCGGGAAAATATTTTCAGGAGAAATCTTTATGATCTATCCTGACCTCAACCCCGGAACAAGGACTGTAAAGCTTGAAATACATGTTCCCAATGATAGGCTTGTACTGCGCCCGGGCATGTTTGCCCATGTAAGGGTAAATCCCGGAGAAAAAACAGCCCTTGCCGTTCCCCTTGACGGATTAATCAAAATGTCGGGTACTGGCAGTTATTACGCATTTACAATTGTCCATGGAAAGGCCCGTCTGAGAAACCTTAAAACAGGAATTATACGAAATAATTCTGCAGAAATTCTTTCCGGGCTTAAACAGGGAGAAAAGCTTGTTATAAAAGGGCAGAGAGAGCTTAAGGACGGAGTAAGTGTGAAGGTCGTAAACCAAAACAAAAACAATAAGATCAGCACGAACAGTATCAACGCCGATAGTGTAAGACCGGATAATAACATCACAGACAGTGTAAGCCAGGATATTAATATCACAGAGAATAACATCACAGATAATAACATTACGGATAATAACATTACAGACAAAAGCAGCATTGGGGATGGGAAATAAAAATAATGAAGCTTCCTGAATTTTCAGTAAAACAGCCAGTGGCAGCTCTCATGATTTTTCTCGGATTGATTTTAATCGGGAGTTTATGCCTTTTTAAGCTCAATAT
>WFQS01000540.1 GCA_015486915.1 Desulfobacteraceae bacterium | reverse complement strand
GGATCAGATTTTTTTATTGTGTTTTTTAACAATGACAAAGAAGAAAGGAAAAAAATACAAATGCTTCCGGGATTTGCCTCAATTGTTGAGACAAAAATTAAAAATGCTCAGAAAAATGGCGAGTTAGACAACCTGCCCGGGGAAGGAAAGCCTTTGAGCTTTGAAGAGATCAAGGGGCCTGAAGAACTGAAACTGGCACATAAAGTTTTAAAAAATGCCGGCTTTCTGCCCCCTGAAATTGAACTGAAAAAGCAGATAGGACAGGTTGAAGATCTTCTTGAAACCATAGAATATGATTCACCTGAAAGAATACGAATACAGAAAAAGCTTAATTACCTTTTCACAAAGCTTAGTACAATGCGAGGAAATTCAAATACAACCATGTTCCCTGAAATGTACAGGGACAGACTGATTAAAAGGATGATATAATGAAATTTAAAAAAAGAGATAAAGAGGGAGTATTTAAAAGTCTGTTTGCCGCATACTTTGTTATTCTCCTCCATGTTTTCCTTCTTGCAGGAACCGGTGTAACCGTTGTTCTGTTCAGAGGGGTTTACAATTACCTTCCGTGGATAATGGGCGGCTTAAGCATTATGATACTCGGCCTGTTCTGGATTTTTTATACAAAAATGAAAAAGAGCAGCAGTGACATTAAAGATATCCTGTCATTCCCTGAATTCAGGGACCGCAATATAGAAATCAGCCTTCTCGGAGGTCTTGCTTCATTTAAAATAGAGGGAGGCAATAAAGAACTGCCGCTCATCGGACAGAATTTTGCCAATGGAAATCCCGACATTTTTCGCCTTGAAGGCCCTAAAGATTCAACTGACAAAAGAATTTCAGATCTTGCTGATCTTTACGACAGAGATCTTATAACAAAAGAAGAATTTGACCTGGCAAAAAAAGATATCCTGTATGCCTGATAATTTTACTGATGTGCAGACCAGCAGATAAAAAAAGGAGGTTCCATGGAAAAAATAAGACTTGCTCTGCTATCCGGCGGAGACTCATCCGAACGTGAAGTCTCTTTAAGCAGCGGAAACCAGGTGTACAACGCCCTTGACAGAGACAAATATCAGATCACAAGGTATGACCCAAAAACTGACCTTCTTAAAATTGTAAAAGATGCTGATAATATAGATGCAGCACTTTTAATACTTCACGGCCCCAACGGTGAAGACGGTACTATACAGGGACTGCTGGAACTTCTTAAAATTCCTTATCAGGGTGCAGGGGTCATGGGAAGTAGCGTTGCAATGAATAAGGTTGCCGCCAAAAAGCTGTATCAGCAAGCCGATATCCCGATTCCGGCCTATCTCTATTTTGAGAAACATGAAAAAATTGATACAGACACCTGTTTACAGACCCTTGGACTTCCCCTTGTTGTAAAACCGGCAAATGCAGGTTCAAGTGTGGGTATTGCCATTGTAAATGATGAAAGAGAACTGTCCTCTGCCATTGAAAAAGCTTTTGAACAGGACAGTCTGATCCTACTGGAGGAATACATCAGGGGAATTGAGCTTACATGCGGAGTTCTTGGGAACATTGAGCTTGAGCCCCTTCCCGTTATTGAGATTATCCCGGGACATGGTTATGATTTTTTTGATTACAAGGCAAAATACGTTGCAGGCGCCACAGAAGAAATATGTCCTGCCCGTATTAATGATATAGTAAAGGATCAGATCCAGGCCCTTGCCGTTGCTGCTCATAAAGCTCTTTTTCTTAAAGGTTACAGCAGAACTGACATTATTTTAAAAGATAAAAATTTATACGTACTTGAAACAAACACAATTCCCGGTATGACAGAAACAAGCCTGTATCCCCAGGCGGCAAAAGTAGCCGGATATTCTTTTTCCGGACTTCTTGACAGACTTATTTCACTTGCAATGGACAAAGAATAACTTGAAGCAGGAAATAACCTGAAACAGGGAAAACCCTGAGACAAATAATAACTTGAGTAAAATATTTAAAATTGACCCTGTAAATCCTGAAAAAGGCCTTATCCGTGAAGCAGCAGAAATAATCAGGACAGGCGGCCTTGTGATTTTCCCTGCAAAATGTATGTATGGTATTGGAACAGATGCTTTAAACAGTGAAGCTGTTCATAAAATATTTAAACTGAAACACAGACCGAAAAACAAGCCCATTCTCGTGCTGGCGGATTATCCATTGAAAATTATCCAAAAGGATTCAGCGTTAAATTTAATTAAAAATTCCATAATAAGTCATACTGACAAGCCCACAGATAATCACGCAGACTTACAGCCGGTCGAGAGCCCAACGGGCAGCAGAAACGGTATTGGTTATCTTGTAAAAGATATTCCTTTAAAGGCAGAGTTTTTAATGGAAAAATTCTGGCCCGGAGATCTTACCATTGTGTTTGAAGCCATGGAACACCTGCCTGATGTCCTTACCTCAAAAACAGGGAAAATAGGAATCAGAATGCCATGGCACCCCGTTGCAAAGGCTTTAATCATGGAAACAGGCCTGCCTGTTACAGGAACAAGTGCCAATATCTCAGGGATGCAGGGGTGCAGCAGTATATTGGATATGAACCCGGAGCTTTTTCAGGGTGCAGATATGATTCTTGATGCAGGCCGGGTTAAGGGCGGAAAAGGCTCAACCGTGGTTGATGTCACTGTTGAACCATTAAAAATATTAAGAAAAGGAGAATTGTCAGAGGATGATATATTCTCCTGTATTAAACAATTTCATTGACAAACAGAGACTTATTTCATAAAAGAACACATAAAAAATGTTTTGCCGGAGTGGTGGAATTGGTAGACGCAGAGGACTCAAAATCCTCCGGGCTTTGTGCCCTTGAGAGTTCAAGTCTCTCCTCCGGCACCATCTGTATCAAAAGATACTGATTATTTCTTATAACTGCCATGAGGCAGAACTGAACTGCGTTACACTGCCTCTCAACGAAAATAGAAAAAGTATTTGTTACGCTGCCAAAATAGCACTCTTTCTTATAAACTTTGCAAAACCTTTTTTCACCTTTGTAACGGTGCTGAAAAAACTGCGGAAAAACAAAACGCCCCCAACCAGAATCCGGTTGGGAGCGTTAGCAAAATATTACACTCACAGATTTTTTTCTCTCATCTTTCTAAGGAATAATAGTTCCACCATTATTCACACAAGCGTCATGCACCATCTGCTCAACAGTAGGAGCACCCGGCATACCTTGCGTCATATTAGAAAGCGCTACTATTCCGGCATCATAGTAATAATAATCGTAGGTATAACCATTTTCGGGCGGCATGGAACATGCTCCCAAATAATTATCAGGACATGATCCATTCGGATCCCACACCCCGCCAAATTGCGCACATGCGGCCTCAGCTGCGCCGGCATCAGCATTATGGTAAACAATGCAGCCACCCATTTTCGTTAATGCTGCAGTAAGAGCAGACACGTCGCAACTTCCCGTTGACGGCCCGGTATTATTAGGAATACCAATAGTTGATGGACCAATAGAGGTTAAACCAAAATGGTTGTCTGACGGATTAAGAGTAAGTGTGGCTGTATATGCATCAGAGCCAACCAAAACATAAGGTATCTCCAATGCCAATGTGCCAACATCAAATATCTGATCGGTGTCTTCAACTGCTTGAGTAAATGGGGCTGAAATTGTATCCATTACAAAAGAATTCCCATTCAGAACCAAATGCACATTATAACAGGTATTACCAATCTGACCGTTTTGTTTTACGTGCACGCACTGCAATGTCAAGGAGCTGTCACCTGCATTAAAAATTGCCGGCTGGGAAAAGGCAGCAACTGACCATGAGAACATCATAACGATAGACAACAAAAATAATTTTTTCATGAATAACTTTCCTTAAATATTATATTAAAATTAGAGCCTAATCTAACAAATGATGTAGGCTGTGTCAATAATAAGTTATTGTTTAAAAAGAGCTGCAATCATTACAAAATCGGCACCTCCTGATTGTTAAGCGATCAGGTTCGTACTCTTTCATATTCAAAGCAACGGACAATACTGAAACCTGCACAACCCGTTGACAATCCGCATATTTATCATAACATACGTCCCGGGTTTAGTGCCTTACTCCTCAATTCCCTCTCAAAAAAAATAAAAAATTGAAAAAAGGCTAATAAGCTACAGGCATAGTCAGCTTTGGTTAGGGAACTGGAAGAAAATAATATACGTATATCGTGCAGTACTTTTGTTCGTTTTCAAGGCGTGATGACAGATGTATAG
>WFQS01000539.1 GCA_015486915.1 Desulfobacteraceae bacterium | reverse complement strand
AAATTAAATACCCTTTCTATAGTCGCATATACGATATGAATTTTATTCATTAACAAATTAAGCAGATATTGTATGAATTGCATATACACCCTTTTCCACTATGATACTTTAGAGAATAGAATCTGTGTTGAATGAACCTAAAATTCAATGCCTGCTTATCATTGACAATTTTTTTTACCATTTTAAAAAGTTTTATAATTTTGTTTACCCGTGACAGTTGCCTGTCAATCAGGGAACAGCCCTTTTTTTCATAATTAATACTTTAATTTTAAAAGGAGGTGATAATTTTCATAAATTTTCGCAGTATTGACCATCATGGAATACGAATATTTATTTATCATATTATCGCTTTTGATAATTTTATATTCTGAATTCCATAAAAGTTATAAGCTTTAATGACCGTGGAAATCCAATTTTATAAACCCACAACTCTTAAGGAGAGGATAAATGAGCGAGAAAAAAGTAGAAGAGACCACTGAAGCGCAGATTGCCGTACACTGGGGGGAAGAGGATTATTATTATCCCTCACCAAAATTCATTGGTCAGGCAAATGTCACTGATCCGGATATTTATGAAAGATTTGCCCTTAAGAATTTTCCGGATTATTACACTGAATTTGCTGATCTCCTTACCTGGTATGAGCCCTGGAAAAAAGTTCTCGACACAAGTGATGCCCCGTGCTGGAAATGGTTTGTCGGAGGAAAAATCAATGCGAGCTATAATTGTATTGACCGTCACCTTGCAAAAAATAAAAACAAAACAGCCATTCATTTTGTTCCGGAACCTGAAGGAGAGAGAATTCAGCACATAACTTATCAGGAACTTTATGTAAGGGTAAATGAATTTGCCGCCGTTTTAAGAAATTTTGCAGGACTTAAAAGAGGTGACAGGGTAACCGTTCATATGCCAATGACAGCGGAACTTGCCATTACCATGCTTGCATGTGCACGACTTGGTGTGATCCACTCCGTTGTTTTCGGGGGCTTTTCCGCAAGCGCCTGTGCGGACAGGATTGTTGATTCGGAGAGCAAGGTTTTAATCAGCATGGATGCCTATTACAGGGCAGGCACTCTTTTAAATCATAAACAGAACGCCGATGAAGCTGTAAAAATAGCGGGGGAACAGGGTCATGTTGTTGACAAGGTTCTTGTATGGCAGCGTTATCCAGGTAAATACTCTGCAGATACTCCCATGGTTGAAGGCAGGGATTATTTTGTCAATGAAGTTCTCAAGGATTACTATGGTGAAAGAATTGAGCCTGAACGTATTCCTGCAGAAGACCCCATGTTTTTGATGTACACCAGTGGTACCACGGGAAAACCAAAAGGATGCCAACACAGCACAGGTGGCTATCTCGCCTATGTAACGGCAATGTCAAAGTTTATTCAGGATATTCACCCTGAAGATGTCTACTGGTGCATGGCTGATATAGGCTGGATCACAGGCCATTCCTTCATTGTTTACGGCCCCCTTGCCCTGTGCGCTTCTTCTGTAATTTATGAAGGTGTACCCACCTATCCCGATGCAGGAAGATCCTGGAGAATCGCCCAGGAACTTGACGTTAACATTTTTCATACAGCTCCCACCGCCATCAGGGCATTAAGAAAACTCGGTCCTGACGAACCTGCCAAATACAAATATCACTTCAAACACATGACAACCGTTGGCGAGCCCATTGAGCCTGAGGTATGGAAATGGTATGAATCAGCTGTTGGAAAGGGTGAAGCCATTATCGTTGATACATGGTGGCAGACGGAGAACGGAGGCTTCCTCTGCAGTACGGTTCCTGCTATCAAGCCCATGAAACCGGGCAGTGCAGGACCTGGAGTTCCGGGAATCCACCCCATTATCTACGATGAAAACGGAGATGAAGTTACACAGCCCGGAATTGCAGGTAATATCTGCATCCAGAACCCGTGGCCCGGAAGTTTCCAGACCATCTGGGGTGACAGGGACAGGTATGTTGAAACATACTATGCAAAATACTGCAAGGATCCAAATTCCAAAGACTGGAAAGACTGGCCATATCTTGCAGGAGATGCGGCTATGAGGGCTGAGGACGGCTATTACAGGATTCTTGGAAGAATTGATGATGTCATCAATGTTTCAGGACACCGTCTTGGAACCAAGGAAATAGAATCAGCTGCCCTTGTTGCGGTGGAAGTTGCAGAGGCTGCAGTTGTACCTGTAAAGGATGAAATAAAAGGAAAGGTACCTGATCTGTATATTGCTTTAAAACCCGGTATTGAAGCAACGGATGAGCTTGCCCAAAAAATATCAGACACAGTATGCGACCAGATCGGAAAAATTGCAAAACCAAGAAAGGTATGGATCGTTCCTGACATGCCTAAGACCCGTTCAGGAAAAATTATGAGAAGGGTTCTTGGAGCTCTTTCCAACAAGACAGATGTGGGCGATGTTATGACACTTGCAAATCCTGAAATTGTTACAACGATCCACAAAATGGTTGATTAATTAAACGAATTCTATAATCCATGGAAAAACGGCGGCATAGATTAAAAATCTGTGCTGCCGTTGATCTCCCCTTTTCAACATTTGTTACATAAGGACATAAAACTCCCTTTCCCTTAACGGGACAGGGTAAACAAAACAGCAGTATTAAAACTAACTTTCAAGAAAAGGAGAAAAAAAATGAGTGACGATGTCAAACTTTGTAATCCTGGAGCAGTAGGCCTTGGCGGTTTCGCAATGACCACTTTTATCCTGCAGTGTCATAATCTCGGATGGTGTGGAATAGGACCTGTCCTCTGGCTGGGACTTTGTTATGGAGGTACTGCCCAGTTGATTGCGGGATACCATGAGTATCAACTTGGAAACAACTTTGGATTTTCAGCCTTTGTTGGGTACGGGGCATTCTGGATAGCCTTATGCTTATATGTAATATTTGGCACCAGTCCTGAGATTGTCAAGACATACCCCACTCTTAAGCTTACTGGCCATGATCTCGGGTATTTTCTTGTTATGTGGACTATATTTACCATACCCATGTTTATTGCATCAATGAAACACCACGGTGTACTGGCATTTATATTTTTAACCCTTGCGTTAGGATTCATAGGTCTTGATATAAAAGAACTGGCAGGCAATAAATTCATAGGTACTCTTGCAGCATGGGATCTTATCCTTTGTGCATTAAGCGCATGGTACCTGATGTTTCACGTTATATTTGCAGATGTCGGCATTGATCTTCCCCTTGGGAAGCCCTGGATGTAGAGTATATTCAGATATTTTAAACATTGATCAGCAGACCTACTGGTCAGCTTGAAATTTGATATTTCAGTTTAAAAGAAATTTTGCGGCCGGGTGAGGTTGGCCCGGCCGCAAAATTAAAATTTAGAAAAAATATCGCTCAAATCAGCAAAATTCATATGCAGTCTTAATGTAACTTCTCTCATACAAAAGCACCCATGATGCCCATGAAGGAATACATCAGAAAATTTACAATTTTGAGAATACATTAAACATTAAAGG
>WFQS01000538.1 GCA_015486915.1 Desulfobacteraceae bacterium | reverse complement strand
TAAGTTGAACAGAAATAGCGCAGAATTCCGGCCCATGTACAAGGCGCATTAAAGGTTGCATACTCCAAGTATTCGGCCTTTGATGCAACGAAGTAGATGGGCCGGAAGACAAGCAATCTCGTTCAACTTATAAAATTTTCGATCCTAACTGTTTATGCAGGTTGCATACTCAGGGAATCAGATAAAAATTAAATTTTAAAATTCGTAAACTGCACATGGGAGAATATTAATGCATCCTATTTTATTAAAAATCGGCAGCCTGACCCTTTATACTTACGGCCTGTTTGTCGGCCTTGGTTTTTTAACTGCCGTTCTTGTTTCAGGAAGACGCGGGAAAAAATACAATATTAAACCGGAACAGATGTCGGACCTGTTCTTTATTATTCTTATTTCTGCCATAACAGGCGCAAGACTTTTATATGTAATAATTAATTTCTCTGATTTTTCAGGTCATCTCATCGATATTTTTAAAATATGGAACGGAGGGCTTGTCTTTTACGGCGGGTTTATTGCTGCCCTTGCAGCAGCGATTGTTTATATAAAAAAAACAGGACTTTTAATGTGGCAGACAGGGGATATTGTTGCACCTGGTATTGCACTTGGACATGCAATAGGACGTCTTGGCTGTTTTTCCGCAGGATGCTGTTACGGCAGGCAGTGCCATCTTCCCTGGGCTGTAACATTTACCGATCCCCATTCCCTTGCTCCGCTTGGAATCCCCCTTCAGCCAACCCAGCTCTACTCGGTTCTCTCCAATTTTACCATATTTTTAATTCTGCTGTGGATTGATAAAAAAAAGAAATTTGATGGAATGGTCTTCTGGTGTTATATCCTGTTATACGGCCTTTTCCGTTCCTTTATTGAAATATTTCGCGGGGATCCAAGGGGACATTTTCTTTTTTTCACTTTTCTCTCGGTATCCCAGGGAATAGGATTGATTATGGCTATTGCTGCAGTTTTTATGCTTTATCATCTTTCATGCGACCATGATTAAAAAAGCAGGAAAAAATGGCAGAACTTAAATTTCAGGATCTTGATGAATACTTTAACAAACTGACAACAGATAAGATCCCCCATGTTGTTCTCATATTGGGAGAAAGGTATCTTGTAAAAAAAGCATTTGACAAAATCCTTGATTTTACAATTGAAAAGGACAAGAGAGCGCTTGGATATGAATCCCTTGAAAGTGATGATGCCAATATACCTGAAATTATTGAGCGTATTTCGACATATTCAATGATGCAGGATCAGCTTGTTGTTGCTGCAAAGGATGTTCCCCTTTTTCCCGGCCCCGGAACCCCGATCGTATATGGATTTTCAAAACAGAACTTAATAAATCTTCAAAAACTTATTGAAAAAGGGTTCCCACCGCATCACCAGCTTATTTTAACCACTTCTTCTGCAGATAAAAGACGCGCTCTTTTTAAAACAATTAAAAACACCGGAATCGTTATTGACTGCACTGTGCCATCGGGCAGTCGTCAGGCAGATAAAAATCAGCAGATGCAGCTCCTGCGAAACATTGTGCAGAATATTCTCAAAAAAAGCGGTAAAAAACTGACTAACGATGCCTTTAATGCACTTGTTGATAAAACAGGGTTTGATCCTGCTGTTTTTGCAGATAATATCGAGAAGCTTATATCTTTTGCAGGCGAAAAAAATGAAATCGTTTCAAAGGATGTTGCATCCATTGTAAAACGTACAAAACTTGACCCGGTATTTGAACTGACAAACGCCATTGCCGAAAAAAATGCGGAAAAAGCTCTTTTCTATAATAAATCGCTCATGAATGCAGGCTTCCACCCCTTGCAGATTCTTGCCGCCATGACCAATCAGATAAGAAAACTTATTCTTGCAAAAAATTTCATTGAGCAATCAGTACAAAAAAAACAGAATATCTGGTACAAAAATCAGAATTACAATCAGTTCCTGCACACAGCAATGCCTGAAATTATCAGAGCAGATAAAGAGATGCTGGAAAAAACTGCATGCTGGAATGATAATGAATCTTTGGAAAGTTCAAAAAAAAAATTTAAGAATATTCTTATTGCTTCAAACCCGAAAAGCGCTTATCCTGTTTATCAGACATTTCTTAAATCTGATAATTTTTCAATAAAAGAGCTTGCCGGGGCTTTGATTGAGCTTGGAGAACT
>WFQS01000537.1 GCA_015486915.1 Desulfobacteraceae bacterium | reverse complement strand
GATGATAAGTCTGATCCCCAGTATGAAATATCTGAAAATGCCCGTAGGGCTTTGCTGAATTCAGTTGATGCAAAGGGTAGAAAACTGAAAATACATACAATCCACCAGCCAGGTCCTTTATACCGTACACGTGAAGAATGTTTTGGTATTGATTTTGATACAAATGCAGCTCCAAGAGAACAGGGTGACAGGCTGGCTGCATCCTATGTTAATTTTTATATTGCAAATAATGGTGTTGTGGTACCATTGTTTGATGATGAATTTGACGAACCCGCAATAAAAATTTTTGAACAACTTTTTCCAGGCAGAAAAATCGTGGGAATTTTATCCAGGGAGATTTTGCTGGGTGGTGGAAATATTCACTGCATTACTCAACAGCAACCAGGATAATCAGCACATAGTAAGGTCAGTGTGTATCTGAAGCGAGCAATGCCGCAACTCATATACCTGTCACAATTCCCTGTTTTTTATCACAGAGATTCAAAGGTAAGGCACTAAAGGAACAAAAGAATTGAGATTGAAACGTAAAGGTTTTTTATTTATATGAAATAAAACATAAACCATTACTTTTATTGGCTACGCGTCTACGACCCATAATTTGTTGTGAGGCAAATCTGAACTTGAATCCAGATCGGCCTCATGACCATTAATGACTATCAATAATTTATTGGAAAATGAACATGGCACCAGATAAAGGAATGTTATATCTAAAGGGTATCAATAAAACATATGGAAGTGTAAAAGCTGTAAAAGATGTTACACTTGAGATAAAATCAGGAGAATTTTTTACTCTGCTGGGACCATCGGGATGCGGCAAAACAACCTTGCTTCGCATGATCGCCGGCCTGGAGATTCAGGACTCGGGCAGCATTATACTTGAAGGTAAAGATATCACCCGGATACCTGCAACTAAAAGACAAATAAATACTGTTTTTCAAAGTTACGCCCTTTTTCCACACTTAAATGTTTTTGAAAATGTTGCTTTTGGGCTCAGGGCCAGAAAAGTTCCTGAAAAAGAGTTGAAACCAAAGGTCCAAACTGCGCTGGATATACTTGAACTTGGGAGGATGTCAACCCGTTTTCCCCATCAGCTTTCAGGAGGACAAAACCAGCGGGTAGCCCTTGCCAGAGCAGTGGTCAATGACCCTAAAGTATTATTGTTGGATGAACCCATGTCTGCCCTTGATGCAAAGCTGCGAGCACAGGTACAGGTGGAGCTCAGGCGACTTCAAAAACAACTTGGTCACACTTTTATACTTGTCACCCACGATCAGGACGAGGCACTTGTTGTATCAGACCGGATTGCCGTAATGAAAGATGGTCAGATCATCCAGTCCGGCAGCCCGGATGATGTATATGATTTTCCCAAAAATAGATTTGTTGCTGAATTCTTAGGAGCTGCCAATATTCTTTCAGGTAAATTCTTTGATGGGATGTTCCATACTGATGTCGGCAATCTTGAACTGGATGTTCAGCCTTCCTGGGAACATGGGGTAATTGCCATTCGACCGGAATGGATAAAATTTTCAGACACAAAACCCGAACAAAATGGTGTCAGAGCAAAGGTCACTGAAATTATTTATCGCGGTACAAATCTGGATATCTGGTGTGAACCGGGACCGATAAGGGTGAAAAGCACTACCTATAAAGATTTTAAAATTGGAGATGAATTATGGCTTGAACTGGCTCCCAAAGAACTGGTGGTGTTAGATGAATAAACTGATGATTTGGTACGGTGAACTGATTGCCCCTAAAAAACTTCTGAAAAGAGGTGCATTATTTCTAAGTCCCGGTATGCTCTGGCTGATATTTTTTCTGGTTATTCCAGGCCTTGTGCTGATTCTTGTCAGCTTTGCAGGCAGGGGAAGCTATGGGGAACTTGTATGGGAGTTTGGACTTGCAAATTATAAAAGACTTGTGGGATATGGGATATTCGGGTGGACACCTGATTATATCGTTATTCTTTTACGTTCAGTGTGGGTGGCCATTGTCACTACAGGTTTATCCGTTGTCCTTTCTTATCCTTTATGTTTTTTTATAGCAAAAAAGCCAGAAAGAACCCGTTACGTATGGCTGATGATGGTGATTATTCCTTTCTGGACAAATATGGTCATCAGAACATACTCATGGTTTTTGATTCTTGCCCCTGAAATGCCCCTTGCAAAACTTGCAGCATATTTTAAATTAATTTCACCTGGCATGGCTCTATATCCCAGTGCATTTGCAGTCTATCTCGGTATGATTTCCATATTTCTTCCTTTTGTCGCATTGCCGCTTTTTTCAAGCGTTGAACGCATGGACTGGGCTCTTGTTGAAGCTGCCCAGGATCTTTATTCATCAAATGTAAGAATTTTTATGCATGCTATTTTACCCCAGACTCTGCCAGGACTTTCTGTGGGTATTATCCTTACCTTTGTACCGGCCATGGGAATGTTTGTGGTTCCGGATCTTCTTGGCGGAGCAAAGTACATGTTAGTCGGGAACCTGATAGAACAGCAGTTCGGGACAAGCAGAGACTGGGCATTTGGTGCGGCAATAAGTATGGCCCTGATGGCTTTGACCCTGTTCAGTCTATATTTGTATAGAAAGAAAAATAAGGATATCGATTTATTATGAAAAAAATCAAATTGCTGGTTAATGCCATGGCATTGGGAACAATGGCATTTTTGTATCTTCCACTAATGGCGGTGGCTTTTTTTTCCGTGAATAACACAAAATACGGTCTTGTATGGAAGGGATTTACCCTGAAATGGTATATTCAATTACTTCATAATGAGGCGATCCTCCACATTGCCTTGAATACACTTATTCTCGCTGTTGTTTCAACGATAATCTCCACTATTCTTGGCACTGCACTTGCCATCGGGATGGGACGCTTTCCATGGCCCGGAAAAATGAACACCATTCTTGACCTTATCCTGCATCTCCCTGTGATTATACCGGACATTATTCTTGCAGCAGCACTTGTAATCGCTTTCGGGCTTCTCCGTTCTTTGTCATCGGTATTCGAACCCGGTCTGATATGTATGATAATCAGCCATATTACCTTTCAGGTGGCGTTTGTTGCCCTTGTGGTTCGCAGCCGCCTGATAAGTATTGGAAAGGATATTGAAGAAGCTGCAAGAGATCTCTATGCAAGTACGTCATACCTTTTATGGAAGATCACCCTGCCCCTGTTGCTGCCTGGTATTATTGCCGGGGCAATGCTTGCTTTTACCTTGTCCCTTGATGATTTCGTCATTAGTTTTTTTACAGCCGGACCTGACTCCGTAACATTACCATTGTACATTTTTGCGGCAGTCAGACGAGTAGTAACACCACAGATACATGCCCTTGCAACTATAGTTTTATTTGTTACTGTAATTCTTGTATTTACAATGGAACGTTTTACAAGAAAAAAAGATATACAATAAATAGTCATTTT
>WFQS01000536.1 GCA_015486915.1 Desulfobacteraceae bacterium | reverse complement strand
TCCATCTTCAAGCTCATTATAGACTTAAAAAAAATTAAAAATAAACAACTGTAATATCAGTATTCTTAATACATATCTGCGTTCATCTGTGTAAATCTGCGGCTGAATAATTAATTAACACTCTATAATCAAGTTTTTTCTTAAATCCATTAAAAATAGACTAAGCTTACTCTGCAGTTTCTGCAGCGTCACTTTTTTCTGTATCTTCCACAGAAGCTTCGGTCTCGGATGCCTCAGGTTCAGTCTCAGATGGTTCCGGTGCAGTTTCAGGTTCAACCTCAGTTATATTTCCATTGTCCATTATCATTTTCAAAACTTTTTTCTCAAGCTGTACCTGCTTGTAAAACCCGAACTGCTGCTCATTAGCCTTGAACATGCCCTTTATGGCATCTGCAGTTGCACCCATATTAAGTGCAGTTTCTTCAAAGGACTTTTCAAGTTCCTCTTCAGTTAATTCAAGATTTTCCTGGTCAACAATTTTTTCAAGGATCAAATGACGTTTTGCCTGCTTTTCTGCAACATCACGATATTGATTTCTTAGAAAATCAGGGCTTAAGCCTGCATCCTCAAGTGAGACATTGTTCTGTGCATATGCCTGCTCAGCTTCAGCTACAATACCGTTCAGTTCAGCCTCAACAAGGGCTTCGGGAACCTCGAACTTATATTTTTCAGCAAAAAATTCAAAGACCTGTTCATCCATTTCCTGCTGAATTCTTCTTTCATAGCCCTGGGTGAGATTTGTACGAATTTTATCTTTAAGGTCCTCAAGATCTTTAATATCTCCAAGTTCTTTGGCAAGATTATCATCAACAGGAGGCAGTATCTCCTCCTGAATTTCCTTTAAAAGTACTTTATATGTGATGGTTTTACCGGCAAGTTCCTTATTTGGCGCATCATCCGCATAAACGACCTCGATTTCAAGCTCCTGCTCAGGAATCGCTCCAATGAGTTTTTCGGTAAATTCTTTAGGCATGATATCACTGCCGATGGCCATGACATAATTTTCAATTTCAGGTGTTTTATCAAATGGTTTGCCGTCTACAAAACCCTGGTAATCTATAAGGACAAAATCATCTTCTTTAACCGGACGTTCCTCTGTTACCGTCTCTTTTTTGGCCATGGTTTTTCTTATCATCTGAATCTGGGCTTCAACCTCATCTTCATTGATTTTATGCATGGTTTTTTTGATATCAACACCCTTGAATTCAATATCCTCAATTTCAGGCTTAACTTCAATTACGATATCAAAAATATAAGACTTTTCAGGGTCAAGTTCAGGGGGATCAACCTTTGGGCCGCCAACAATTTTAAAATCATTATCTTCTAAAACCTTAGAAAATGAATCCTGAATCAAACGTGGGACTATATCTGAGTGAACATCTTTTTTAAATTTAGCCTCCAAAACTTTACGGGGGGCTTTACCTTTTCTGAAGCCCTTTATAACAGCTGTTTTCTTAAGCTCATTATAGGCTTTATCCAGTTCCTTTTTCACATCTTCATGGGGAATCTCAACATTAATGCTTTTCTTTACGCTGCTCTTGTCCTCAATATTTACCTGCATCATTTTCCTTCCTGTACAAAAAACTTTTTAGAAATAATCTTTCTTTTCCACATAAAAAAAGTTATTACTCCCTTAAGCTGTCTGTAAAATAATAAATAAAATAAATAGGTTGCCGTTAATTTGTCATCTGCATAAATTCTGCATAAATTGTCATTTTACAACCCTGAAAAACCAAACCTGTCATGCTTTAAATAAAGTGTAATAAGTTAATCTTTAAATGTGCAGGTGTCAAGAAAATTGAAAAATTTCATGCAGACAGCCACAATATAAATTATATTTGCAAAGAATATACTTATAACTGCCGATCAATTTTCCATATATCACGTGCATATTCCATAATGGTTCTGTCACTTGAAAACCAGCCGGTACGAGCCGTGTTTAGGATGGCTTTTGCATTCCACTGATCTTTTTTCATATAATCCTCTCCGATTTTCGCCTGGGTTTCAATATATGAGTTAAAATCAGCCATGTGGAAATAATAATCCCCCTTATCAACAAGATTCTCATACAGTGGATGAAAAATTCCCGGTTCTTTTTTACAGAACAGATCAGAATTCAATGCATCCATGACACGCTTGAGATTAGAATTTTTATCTATATAATCATGGGGATTATAGTTGTTTCTCATGGCTTCTATGTCTTTTACTTCAAGCCCGAATATGTAAATATTTTCCCGGCCGACCCTGTCAGCTATTTCGATATTGGCACCATCAAGGGTTCCAATGGTAAGAGCTCCGTTCATTGCAAATTTCATATTACCCGTTCCGGATGCCTCCATACCCGCCGTTGAAATCTGTTCACTGACGTTTGCCGCAGGAATAATTTTTTCGGCAAGGGAAACCCTGTAATCCGGAATAAATGCAACTTTAAGCCATTTATTAACAACAGGATCATTGTTGATAATTTCTGCGATTCCGTGAATTAAGCGTATTATAAGCTTTGCTGCAAAATATCCCGGGGCAGCTTTACCTGCAAATATAAATGTCCTCGGACAGGACGGTTCAATTCCATCCTCTTTTATAAGAAAATAAGTATGGATAATATTCATAACGTTTAAAAGCTGACGTTTGTACTCATGGATACGTTTTGCATGGATATCAAAAATGGATTCAGGATCAACATCAACATAGGAGGCCTTTTTTATCACCTTTGCAAGACGTATTTTATTTTCCCTCTTGATCATGGAAAATTTTATGAGAAACTCCTTATCCCGGCAAAAAGGTTCAATGGCTTTTATCTCTTCAAGATCGGCAATCCATTTATCACCAATGGCATCGCATATAAGCTCTGCAAGACGCGGATTGGCCGAAACGATCCATCTTCTCGGAGTTACGCCGTTGGTCTTGTTGTTGAATTTTTCGGGCCAGAGCTCATAAAAATCCGGCACAAGTTTTGTTTTTACAAGTTCAGAATGAATTTCTGCCACACCATTGATCGAATGGCTTCCAATGATTGCAAGATTGGCCATTCTCACCTGTTTTACATCTCCTTCCTCCACTATTGACATCCTTGCAATTTTATCTTTGTCATTAGGATATTTTAGTTCAAGGATTTTAAGGAAACGGCTGTTTATTTCATATATGATCTGAAGATGCCTCGGCACAACCTTTTCAACAATGGAAAGAGGCCATTTTTCAAGCGCTTCCGGCATTAAAGTATGATTTGTATAACCAAGGGTTTTAGTTGTAATATCCCATGCCTTATCCCATTCAAGGCCATGCTCGTCAATTAAGGCGCGCATAAGTTCCGCCACGGTAAGGGATGGATGTGTATCGTTGAGCTGTATGGCAAC
>WFQS01000535.1 GCA_015486915.1 Desulfobacteraceae bacterium | reverse complement strand
ATGTTCGCCTTTACTTTATTTATATCGATATTAAAGGTCATGGAGTTAAATCTCCCGTTTTATTGTTTGATATTGCAGACAGAATTATGCCCAAATTTCAAATTTTTTTTCTTTTATCATTAAACCGTTTTGCCTTAACGCTGAACCTTGGTAACTGTCCGTAATCATGAAATTTTATTTTATACCCAAGATTTGTTTTCAATCGCAGCTGCTTTGCAAGTTTTGTTTTAACAGCCTGATCATTTCTTACACAGTCAGGCATCAATTCTACGTTTAATTCAATGGTATCATGATCCTGTATTTTATCCACAATCACCTGGTATTCATTGCTGAGTTCAGGCATTGCCCTTACAACAGCTTCAATGGCAGCAGGGGACAGCAGTACGCCCTTTACCTTGGTGATATCATCGGTCCTGCCGAGAACCCCGCCTTTTATCTGCCTGAAGCTCCTGCCGCAGGGACATGGATCTTTCTTCCACATGATTATATCTTTAGAATCAAATCTTATGCAGGGCTGGGCTGTGCGGTCAAAGGCCGTTATGATCATTTTCCCCTGTCTGTCCGGTTCTTCAATGATTTCTCCTGTTTCAATATCTTCAATTTCAACAAGAAAAAAAGCCTCATTAACATGGAGTCCGCCGGACTGGGCCTGACATTCATATGACCATGCACCGATCTCAGTTGCTCCTGCATGATCAAAAACCAAAGCATCCCATGCCGATTCTATCCTGTGCTTGGTGGCAGGAATACTTGCACCGGGTTCCCCTGCACATGTTATTCTTTTTATTCCAAGAGTTGAAGGATCAATGCCCATTTTATCAGCAGCGGTTTCAGCCATATTCAGCATGTAGGTGGGGGTGCCCATCATGGCGGTAGCTTTAAGCTCCTGAATTTTAAGTATTCTTGTCTCAGTATCAAGAACACCTCCCGGTACGACTTCACATCCTATTTTCTCTGCAGCATAGTGGCCGGCCCAGAAAGCCACAAAAATATTATAGCCAAATGGAATAAAAACCCTGTCACGCGGCCTGTAACCCTGTGCCCAGAGGATATAGGACCAGCACTCAGACCACCACTCCCAGTCCTGCCACGTATCGGGCTGGTAAACCGGATTTCCCGTTGTACCGCTTGTCTGCCGAAACTCCGTAACCTCTTCAATGGGAACGCAGAGTGCATCTCCATAGGGAAAAGGATCTTTCCTCTGAATTTTCTGCATCATGGATTTTTCAACTTTTGGAATCCTGTGGATATCATCAAAACTTTTTATATCACCGGGTTCAACTCCAGCAGCTTTATACAGCTTTTTGTGGAAGTTTGAGTGATCATATGCCCATTGAAAAATTTTTTTAAATTTCTCAAGCTGCAGCTGCCTGAGTCTTTCCCTTTCAAGGGTCTCAAGAACCGGATTCCAGAAGGGGTGATTTTTCTGCATTTCAAATATTTTTTTACCAGCCATTTCGTATTTACAGTCCTTTTTTTATCGTTTTTCTGGCTTATCTGTTTGTATTCAACAATTCTGTGGATACCGGAACTAAATTCAATGATCTGTTTTGTATGGAATAGAACGTAAATTAATTGATTCTATTTTTATATCTGTTGAGAGGCAGCAGGGCCAATCCGGGTCAGCATCATTGCAGTCAGTGAAAAACATCACAATTGATGCAACACTTTTTTTGCATGATTTGCCAGATCCAGGGCTGTGTTCAGATTCATGTTCTGCTCAACATATAAAAACGCCAGGTTGTTCGCCGCAGGAATATAATCGGGGTTTATTTTAAGCGCTTTTTTGTAGTGGTCCCCGGGCATTCCACAAACAGAAAACCAATGGAAACAAAGAGGATAAGATATTTAACAACCGGATGTTTCATTTTTCCTCCCGAAAAAGTGTTTACATTAACCAGATGCCTCTAAGCAAATACAGACACTCATACCACTAAAGGTATTTTACAGGAGTTTCCTATAACGGCCATGAGGCCGATCTGGTGACTCTTAAACGGCCTCAAAGAATCAAAGATTCTGACAAATATGGAAACTCT
>WFQS01000534.1 GCA_015486915.1 Desulfobacteraceae bacterium | reverse complement strand
TGTCCTTCTCTATTCCCTGTCATCATTGAAACAGGGAAAATTCATATCAGCTATCAGTTCCATAAAGCAGCAGTTAAGTGCAAACGCTCCGCTCACAGGTATTTCCGATCTTATTAAAATTGAAGATTCAACGAAATCAAAAATATCACTTGAGGATGTAACAGGGCTCAGAACAAGACAAGATGCAATGGTTAAAGATATTAATGATTTTATTATTAAAACCCGTCAAAACAAAAATATTTCCGTTCAAACCTTAAATAATAAGATTATTATCACCATAACTGGCAAAATTCTTTTCAATTCAGGCTCTGCATCACTTAATCAAAATGCGCTTCCTGTTCTTGATAAAATAGCAGAACTTGTATTTAAATATCCCGAATACATTATTAACATAAAAGGCTACACAGATGATGTTCCCATTTCAACGAAACAATTTCCATCCAATTGGGAATTATCCGCCATCAGGGCTACAACGGTATTGAGATTTCTTATTAAAAAAGGTGTTAAACCTGATCGTCTGACTGCCACAGGATATGGTGATGTCATGCCCCTTGTTCCAAACACATCGGCAGAAAACAGAGCAATAAACAGGAGGGTTGAATTTGTCCTGGAAAAAACAGACAAAAAATGAAAAAATATTTCTTGATTTTCCAAGCTCTAACCAGCGCCATGCCTTCAGGTACAGGCATGGGGAAAAAAAAGGACCTGAGATTGTCTTTCTTGGTAAAAAATTACAACTACTTGATATCAGTGCGTCTGGTGTTTCATTTAAGGCAGAAAATTTTGTTGCGGGAGATATTGATGATGTACAGCTTGATCTGAACGATTCTGAAACCAGAAAATTGCCTGTCCTGTCATTAAGAATAAAAATTCTCTCAAAGGACAGCGAAACAGGTGTCTGCCACTGCTGTTTTAAGCATAACACAGAAGAACAAAAAGAAGTCATTCATCAATATATATTGGACAAACAGAAAGCTGCCATACAAAAGAGAAAAAAAAGTGATTCTTCACATTGACATGGACGCTTTTTTTGCATCTGTTGAACAGAGAGACAACCCGTGCCTCATGGGAAAACCCATAGCAGTTGGAGGATTGTCAAAAAGAAGTGTTGTTGCAACGGCAAGTTATGAGGCAAGAAAATTCGGGGTTCATTCTGCCATGCCCGTATTTATGGCAAAGAAAATATGTCCCGGCCTGATCATCGTTCCGGTTCAAAAGCAAAAATACAGCATGGTATCACATGAAATTATGGAGATTTTCAAAACTTATACTCCCTTAGTTGAGCAGGTTTCCATTGATGAAGCCTATCTTGATGTCTCAGGGTGTGAACGTATTTTTGGAACTTACGAGAAAATAGCCTTTTCAATTAATAAAAAAATCAAAAAACAGCTCTTACTTACCTGCTCAATAGGGGCGGCACAGGTTAAATTCCTTGCAAAAATTGCATCGGACATGAATAAACCGGATGGCATAACCATAATAAAGCCTGAAGAAACAAAAAAATTTATTGACAATATCGATATAAAAAAAATCCCCGGGGTCGGTCAATGTGCCATGAAACAGATGAACAGGCTCGGCATAAAAACCCTTGGTGATACAAAAAAAATCAGAAGATCTGTCCTGATAAGTAAATTTGGAAAACTTGGTGTAAAACTTTATGATTTTTCAAAGGGAAAAGACGATTCCATTGTTAAAACAGAAGAAAAAAGAAAATCCATATCCAGTGAATCCACTTTAAACGAGGATATAAAGGATATGGAAAAAATAAAAAAAATAATTCTCTTCCATTCCCAGATTGTTGGAAAAGAATTAAGGAAAAGAGACCTTTTTGCTGAAAACATTTTAATTAAACTTAAATTTTCAGATTTTTCCCAAATAACAAGGCAGAAGTCATTAAATGTCCCGGTCTGCTCTTCATCTGCAATTTACAGGGTGGCAGCTCAACTTGCTGAAAATTATAAAATAAAAAAACGAGTCCGGTTAATCGGAGTTGGGACATCATCTCTTTCAGATGGCAATAGACCTGTTCAAATGGAATTATTCAATTCCGTAAGAGAAAAAACTGACAAATGGGAAAAACTTGACAGAACAGTGGATCTTATTTCAGAAAAATTTGGTGATGGTGTAGTAAAAAAGGCTGCTCTGACTTGATGAATTATCATGCCGGATATGAACAGATTGAATGGAAAATGCCATAAAAAATGGCGGTTATACAGCATGGAATGCGTTATCGATCAATTCAACTTCAAGCCCGTTGCTGTTTTCAAGGATTGCAACCACATCAAAACGTGCCCTGACATTGGAAAGTTTTTTTTCTCTTAAATAGTATTCTGCTGCAAGGCTGATTTTTTTCTGTTTTGAAAAAC
>WFQS01000533.1 GCA_015486915.1 Desulfobacteraceae bacterium | reverse complement strand
CGGTCTTTGCCTATTTTTTTTGCCACCATGGCCTGTGTGTAGTTGAATTCACAAATCAGTCTGTTATACGCTTCAGCCTCTTCAAGGGGGTTCAGATTCTGCCGCTGAACATTTTCAATGATGGATATTTCCAGCATTTGTTCGTCACTCAGCTCTTTGACAAGTACCGGCACATATTCCAGTTCTGCCATTTTCGCAGCCCTGAGTCTTCTTTCTCCTGCAATGAGCTCATATGAGTCATGACTTTTCCTTACGAGAAGGGGCTGCAGAATGCCCTGATCTGCAATGGAGGCCTTTAATTTTTCCATTTCCTCCTCGGAAAAGGAATGCCGCGGCTGGAATTTATTTGGAGTTATATTGTCTATATCACACATGAAATATGCTTCAGTATTTTCATCCATGAATTCAAAATCAGGAATAAGTGCTGAGATTCCTCTGCCAAGGCCTGTTTTTTTATTTTCTGCTGTCATTTTTAAGAAGCTCCTCTGCAAGGGCAAGATAACTTTTTGCACCAATTGATGATTTATTATAAGCGATGACCGGCATACCAAAGCTTGGAGCTTCGCCCAGCTTGACATTTCTCGGGATTCTGGTTTTAAAGATCATTTTTTTAAAATATTTTTCAGCATCTTCAGCAACCTGCTGTGCAAGATTTGTCCTTTTATCAAACATTGTCAGTAGTATGCCTTTTATTCTGAGATTGGGATTAATGGATAATTTTATCCTTTTTATGGTTAAAAGCAATTGACCGAGTCCTTCCAAAGCGTAAAATTCGCTTTGGAGGGGAATGATTACAGACCTGGCAGCAGCAAGGGCGTTCAGAGTCAGAAGACTTAAAGAAGGAGGACAGTCAATAATGATATAATCATAATCATCCTTAATTTTTGCAAGTAATTTTTTCAAAATTTTTTCCCTTCCCTTTTTTCCCATCATTTCAACCTCAAAACCAATCAGATCCACATTGGAAGGTACAATTGTCAGGTTTTTTATTTCCGTTGGAAGGATTATCTCATCTAATTTTACCTCGCCGATGAGAGCATTATAGATGGAAAATTTTAGTGCAGGCTTGTCGATTCCCGTGCCTGTTGTGGCATTGGCCTGCGGGTCACAATCAACAAGCAGGGTTTTTTCCCCTGCAACGGCAAGGGCAGCAGAAAGATTAACCGCCGTTGTCGTCTTGCCAACTCCGCCTTTTTGATTTGATATGCTTATTATCTGTGTCATGGTTAAAAATTTTTATCACAATTATCATATCAGAGCAAATGCATTTAAAATGTTATCATAATTTTTTTGCATACCGGTAAATTAAAATTATCTTATTGTTGACCTTAAGATATTTCTCTGGTATTACACTTTTCGATGAAATCAATTGACGAACAGATACTGAGAACCACTAAGGAAATCGTGGTAAAATTTATTGAAATCGGAAGACTGTCTCCATCGAGCGTGCATGAATCTTTCAGAGATATTTACGCCACGATAAGGGAAACTATCATAGAAACCGATACTGATTCAGGCTTTAAAAACGAAAAAAAATAATTATAACTTAGAAAACCTGAAAATAAAATAATACAGATAACACAATCTCACCTCTTTGCAACTGCCATGAACCCTTAATTTACAAACGACGATGAACCATAATATATACAATAAGGAGATTTTACCCAATGAACGATTCTCTTCAGAACCCGAATAACGGGCAGAAGAATAGACGCGGCACCAGAACCAGAAAAGTTTTTGACAGCAGTCATTCCTATAATTCAAATCCTAAATTTCATTCAGGCAAGTACCAGGGTGTGCGTAGCGGAAATATGCAGAGGCCCGGTAACGGCAGGCAGAATTATCAATCTAACTCAGGGGAAAAAATAAGCCTGCTTTCTTCGGAAACTGTTGATACCATTGTCTCTCTTGTCAGGACGATGACAACGAATCAGGAACTCCTTCTCGATGTTCAGGAAAGGAGAGTTGCTGCGGAGGAACGTAAGGCTAATGCCCTGGAAAATATTGCGGAGTACTTTAGTGCTCTTTCTGCACAAGATGATTTACAAACTGAAGATGGCGAAATGGCCATGGATGAAACTTTTCATGAAGAAGAGGAAAAATTCAGCGCTGAACCATCTCTGCTGGATGATTCAACTGAATTTTGTTCAGAATCGGAACAGGATACTCCACAGAACAATATAAGAAAAACAATAAATTCCAGCACGACAGCTACTGAAAAAAAAGAAAAATCGTCTGATATTCCATTAGCAGTTTCCTTAGACAAAAAAGTTTTATCGCGTGAAGATGCCATGGAAACCATTTACCGTATGCGTGATCAGGGGGCAACTTTTAATCAGATCGCAGAGTATTTTATAGAAATCGGTCAGCCTACTTTTTCAGGCAAAGGTAAATGGCATGCACAGACAATTCACCGTCTGATGCAGAAACAGAAACAATCAGAAGCTGTCTGAATATTTCAGACTTGTTAAAAGACCATGTAAATATTTGTGTTCTAACTAATTAATGGAATTCATATATTCATTCCATTCCAGGGGTAGAAACTGACGTTTTTTTGTGTTGCAGTCCTTGCAGCATGGGACAAGGTTTATTTTTACAGATTTTCCACCCCTGGCAATGGGAATCACATGATCCATTGTAAGCTCTCTGGGGCTAAATTTTTTTCCGCAATAATGACAGATCCCGGTGGACCGCTTTCTTTTCCACCATTGGCTGTTTCTTAATTTTCTTGCTTTTGCTTTTTCTTTTTTTTGAAGTTGTTCTTCAACCTCATCATAAAACATGTTAACTGTGGTCATCAGTATCCAAACTCCTTGAGAATTCTTTCATTTTTAACCCAGTTTTTCGTTACCCTGACAAACAGCTTGAGCAGTACTTTTGACCCGGTCATTCTCTGGATGTCTTTTCTGGCATGCTCTCCGATTTTTTTTAGCATTTTGCCTGATTTGCCTATTATTATTCCCTTCTGGGAGTCACGGGCAACATGTATGGTTGCGTGAATTATAATGAGTTTTTTGTCAATTTTAAAAGAGTCCACTGTAACTGCAATTGAATAGGGAATTTCCATTCCTGTAAGCCTGAACACTTTTTCCCTTATCATCTCAGCTGCAATGAATTTTTCAGACATATCCGTGAGTGTGTCTTCGGGAAAGAATGCCGGTCCCACGGGCAGACAGTTTTCTATCTCCTCCAATAGCTCGGATGTCTGGCTGCCTGTTTTTGCAGAAACAGGAACCACAGCCTTAAAATTGAATATCAAAGAGAATTTTTTGATCATGGGAAGGATATCATGCTTTGCAACAAGATCAATTTTGTTAAGTCCAAGAACAACGGGTTTACCCGTTTTTTCAAGTTGTTCAATTATAATTTTTTCAGAATCGTTATCCCGGGATGCCGCATCCGTTAATAGGAGGATTATATCAACATCTGCAACTGCAGCAAGGGCCTGGTCCACAATTTTTCTGTTAAGCAGAGATTTTGGTTTGTGAATACCTGGCGTATCAATGAAAACAATTTGGGACAAACTACGGTTTACAACACCCAGTATCCTGTCCCTTGTGGTCTGGGGCTTTTTTGATGTTATTGAAATTTTTTCTCCAAGCACCCTGTTTAAAAGGGTTGACTTTCCCGCATTGGGAGCACCTGCAATTGCGACAAAGCCGGATTTGAAATTTTCTTCCTGTTTATTTATTGTTTTTTTAATTTTATTTTTTCCAGGCATTATTTTTTTCCGATGAAAGTATCAATTTCATTCCATATTATATCCCTTCCAAGTTTTGATTTTGCTGAAAAAAGGATAACACTGTCTTTTGTTACACCAAGATCCTCTGAAATAAGTTCCAGCCTTTTATGGCGCTTCTGCTTCGAGAATTTATCTGCCTTGGTTAGAACGGCAAGCCAGGGGATACGACTATTTTCCAGCCATTGCATGAGGTTAAGTTCCTCCCTGCCCGGGTGTCTTCTGATATCCATTAAAAGTACCACCCCCACGAGACTGTTCCTGCAGGACAGGTAATTTTTTATCATGGGACTCCACTGTGCCCGGATTTTTTTTGAAACCTTTGCATACCCATACCCTGGAAGATCCACAAATGAGAGCTCATCATTTATTTTAAAGAAATTGATCAATTGGGTACATCCGGGTTTTGAACTTGTTTTTACAAGGTTTTTCCTGTTGATCAAAGTATTTATAAGGGATGATTTTCCTACGTTTGACCTGCCTGCAAAGGCAATCTCTGGATAATTTCCTTCGGGATACTGGGAAGGTTTAACGGCACTTTTTATGAATTCAGTTTGTTTTACAATCATTTTATAATATCTGTTGTTTTATTGTTCTGCCTTAATTGTCCGGTAAAGTAATTTTCCAAACGGTCAAGGCCTTTTTCAAGGTTTTCCATGGAATTTGCATAGGAAAATCTTAAATAGCCTTCCCCGTTAATGCCAAAATCAATTCCAGGTGTTACACCTACATGGGCTTTTTCAAGTATATCAAGGGCAAGTGAATAGGAATCCGCAGATATATGTTTTACATTGGCAAAAATATAAAAAGCGCCGGTGGGTTCAACGCTGATGCCAAGTCCCATTTTTTTCAGTCTTTTTATCATGTATTTTCTGCGTTTATTGTATATTTTTCTCATCTCACTGGTTTCTTTTTCAGCACATTGTAAGGCTGCAGTTCCAGCAGCCTGTATTACTGAATTGGCTGAAATGAAAAAATTCTGCTGTAATATCTGAAGAGGGCGCATAAATTCCTCTGGGGCAATGAGATAACCAAGCCTTAAGCCTGTCATGGCAAAAAGTTTTGAGAATCCGTTTAATACAAAAGCATTATCTGTACATTCAAGGATTGAATGTTCTTTTCCTTCATAAACAAGGCCATGGTAAATTTCGTCGGATATTATGTAAATATCATTTGATACTGCAATATTTGAAATTTCCTTCATCCTCTCTTTTGACATGAGGTTTCCCGTTGGATTGGAAGGGGAATTAATCAGGATTGCCTTTGTTTTGTTTGTAACTTTTTCCTTGATTGCCCTGGGTGTCAACTGGAAGCCATTTTCCTCACAAACCGGTATATTAACAGGAATTCCATTGGAAAATTTAATGAAATTCGGATAACATGCATAATGT
>WFQS01000532.1 GCA_015486915.1 Desulfobacteraceae bacterium | reverse complement strand
AGTTATGATATCAGATTAAAATTTTTTATGCACCGGTTTTTTTATAATATGATGTACAATTACATTGGATAACACAGAAAAATCAAGCATTTCTTTTCCAGTGCCGTTCCCGTTCAGCAGTATCCTGCAGATAAAAATCTGAAAGAACATCGTACAGAGCTTTATGTTTTCTCTGCATTTGAACCGGCTTGTCAAAAAAAAACTCGGTTGCCACGGCAAAGAATTCAGCTTCATTTTTAGCTCCATAGGCATCGAGAAATGTTTTTTTCCCTTTTTTTGATTTCCTTCGCAATTGAAAAAATTCCCTGGAAAAAACATCTGCCCATATCCTGTATTGTTCCCTGCTGTGAAGTCCGGGTGTTCCATCTGCTACTCCATCCAGCATATCAAGATAATGGGCGAATTCATGATATACAACATTATGGCCTGATTCCGGATGCCGTGCTTCTCTCCTGACAGCATCCCATACAAGTATCACAGGTCCACGCATGAAAGCCTGCCCGAGAATTGCAGTTTGGGGGTGCTCAACTATTAAACTTTGAGTAATAAAAAGCCCGGCTCTTGGAGGCGGAGTAAAAACGGTGGAAGGGTAAACAATAATTGTAATGAGCTTTCGAAAAAGATCATGGGGTAAACCAAGAATCAGCAGGCAGGCCCCGGCTGAAATGACAACCCTTATTTCATCTGTAATTTCGAGCCCATTACATCCTTCAAATTTTTTTTCGGCAATAAACACCTGAACCAGTTGTTCCAGGTGATTCTTTTCATCGGAATTCAGAAAAGAATAATGCGTCACCCTGTCCTTAAGAATTTCTCTCCACTTGACAGGAAAAGGTTGTTTCAGGATTTCTTTTCTGTGATGATTTTCCAACCATTTAAACATATATTTTTTCCTGTTTAGGTTATTCATACCATATGAAAAAGATGTTCACGTACATTTATCTTTTATGCATATGCATGGAAGCTTTTAAAAAATTCGTAAAGCGCCTGTGTCGCCGGCCGGATCTTTCCATGTGATGGTAAACCACCAATTTCATGGCATCTTCAATGAATGTCCAGACAATGCAATACAGCCATATCCATCCAATATAAGACCATGGAATTGGTGTAACGAACCAGCCGAAAGCTGCTATAAACATCGCAACGACTTTTGTACCTATAATTGCCGCCATAAGTATAGGTGCAGGAAAAGGGCGTGCCATAAAAGATTTTTTCGTCCTGGCAACAAATAGGGTCATATGTCCGGCAATTGCCAGTTTTAAAAAAATTATTGTCTGAAGTTCAGCAACTCCAAGGCCAAACCAGGATTTTGCGATGATAAGAAGGATAAAGGTCTCTATAACGCCGACTCCTCCCAGAACAGACGAAATGGTGAGAACACGCTGCATGTTCCATCGTACGGGTTTTGGGTCAAGCCAGGTGTTATCTTTGGCTATCGTCATGATTGGCAGATCATTTAGCAGGGCAAGCAAAATAATCATAACTGCAGTCATGGGATAAAAATTATATACAAGCATTGCCAGAACCATGAAGATCATGATCCGGATAGTCTCGGTGATACGGTAAATGGCATAGGCATTCATCCGTTCGAAAATACGCCTCGCTTCTTCAATGGCATTTATGATAACGCTCAGCCCGGGAGTAGTCAACACCAGGTCGGCGGCAGCGCGGGCCGCATCTGTTGCACCGGATACAGCTATGCCAACATCTGCCTGCTTAAGGGCAGGAGAGTCATTAACACCATCACCTGTCATGCCCACAAGAACACCACGGGACTGGAGTGCCTTGACAATTTGATACTTATGCTCCGGAAATACCTGGGCATAGCCATCTGCCTTTTCCACACGTTCTGCATCATCAGCGGTTAGTGTCTTCCCGGATTTATCTTGCATAAGGTCCTCTGCCGGCAGAATATTCTGACCCAGGCCAAGGACCCCGGCTGTTTCCCTGGCAATGGCAGCATTATCGCCAGTTACCATCTTCACTTCCACACCATGTTCCCTTGCATTGGAAATGGTTTCCGCTGCATCCACCCGTGGAGGATCAAACATGGGCAGAATCCCGAGGAAATGCCATTGTCCATGTACATCTGTACGCGCTATGCCTAAAGTCCTGTAACCTTTGGATGCAAAATCATTAACCACCTGCTCCGCCCTTGCTTTTATATCTGCACTGGGATTGCACATATCCAATACCACCTGGGGAGCTCCCTTGGTAACCTGGAAAATTTTGCCGGATGTGTCTTTAATAGTTGCTTCGGTACGCTTGGATACTGGATCAAAAGGTATAAATTTCTGCTGCTGATAAGAATCAAGTAATGCTTTTTCTTTTAAGCTGTGGAAAACTGCCATATCGATGGCATCCTGATTTTCCAGTTTGGAAGCAAGGGCTGCAGATAAAATAAGTTCCTGTGACTCTCTGGCAGAGAATATTACAGGTTCCCCGAGGGTAAGAAGGTTCTGGGTAAGAGTTCCTGTTTTATCAGAACATAGAACAGATATTCCAGCTATTTCTTCGATGGCCTCAAGGCGTGATACAATAGCCTTCAGCCTTGACAGTGACAATGCACCAACTGCCATGGTAACAGAAAGAACTGCAGGCATGGCAATGGGAATGGATGCCACTGTGAGGATAAGTGCGAACTGCGCAAGCTCGAGAAGGGGAAGATGTCTGTACAGACCTACCATTATCAATACCGCCACAAGGGCAATACATATGTAAATCAGGAAATCCCCTATGCTGAGTACTGCTTTCTGAAAATGGGAGGTGTTTTTTGCCGTACTCACTAATTTAGCGGTTTGGCCAAAATAGGTATTCATGCCGGTTGCTGT